>JBEPYD010000094.1:0-11109 GCA_041641575.1 Bacteroidales bacterium | reverse complement strand
ATCATCAGGTATCTGAAACATATCCTGGTATACCATTTCACCCTGGTTGTTATAAACCTCAACAAAATCTATTTCCCCTATTCCTTTAAAGGCAAAGGAAATCCCCATCAATTCATCCATAATGACATTGTAACGGGTGTTATAAATCTCAACATTATCGAGCAGGACTGTAACATTTTTATTATTTGTCTTAATCTCAAGATTACGCCAGTAGCTTACATCCTGTATAAATGAATTAAGGTCGTCAAATTCACCGTTCATGATGCGTTCACTGAATTCTGCATTGATATTTGCCTTGGCACATCCCGGATCAAGGAAATTAAAAGATATCCGGCCATGCTTATTAATAAGCTCTACTCTTGATTCCTTACAGACATCATTAAAATTTTCATATCCGTTGTTGCGAAAACGTGCTTTAAACACCAGGTTATCTGCCTGGGCATTAAAACTACGGATGTTCCGATATTCTACATACTGTTCATTAGCCTCTTCAAAGGTTATGGGCCATTCCAGCTCCTCTGGCAATCGCAAAGCCCCGTTGGTCATCAAATCATCATGCGTATTCTGAAAATAGGTATCCCCCAGCAGGTAGTCCCATCCTTTTGTAATTACGTGCACGCCCACACATTTTATCCGTTCCCCGCCGGCAATAATTTTTACGGCATAATAATCAGGCTGATCAAAAGTTGTTTTATAGTAATGCCTGTATTTTTCTATAGGCACCAACTCACCATCGCCGTCATCGTAAAAATTTCTGTCTATCATAATATTCGATGCCTTTAGTTTTGTTACATCGTAATAAAAGGTAGATTCATATGGTGCAGCGCCAATGGTTTCATTAGATCTGAAATCAACCCTGTATTTATTCAAAATAATTTGTATTTCAGGATAAATAATAATGGTAAGAAAAATGATAACCGGCACGCTTGCTGCCATTACCAGCCAGGGAAAGTAAGATGCCTGAACAAAAGTACGGGGCTGAAAATAATTGTTGGATTGGTTGTCTGATGTTTCTGGCCGGCGCTTATGATTTACATTTTGCTTAAAATCTTCCCAGTCATTGTACCCCAGGTATTGGGAAAGGGCATTTTTTGTTGCAATTTGAGGATTGGATACACGCTTGCTTTTCAATAGGCGGCGAAGTGTCCGGCTGCTGATAGAAATGCCTGAAGCTTCATGAACATATTCACTGAGGAGTTCAAAGTTATGGGTAGTCCATGTATCAAATTCTCCCCACTGAACTTTCTCTTTTATCTTTTTCAGACATTTATTAAGATATTGGGTGTCTTTCATAGTTAGCTTGTAAGTAGTTCGTGAGACAAATAAAATCCTGTTTCAAAAATTTATAACTTACTCATATACAAAGATAAAAAAATATTTTAAATATCAAAATATCTTTTTGTCATACACTTGTCATGAGTTTGACGAACAGATATCCGGTGTTTGTCAGCATCTGTATGAGTACAATAGACACAAAATGATTAATATTGTTGTTGTAACACAAACGAAACTAACATAATTTTTAAAGCTAACAGGATGAAAAAATTCTCTACTCTTATTCAAAGATCGTTAATTCTTCTTCTGGTTTCCTTGCTCAGCACTGGTTCTATTTATGCGCAACGCACAGGTGCCGTATCGGGTAAAATGGTAGATGCTTCAAATGGGGAACCGCTGTTTTTCGGTAATGTTTCCATTAAAGGAACAGCAATTGGAACAGTTACCGATGAGTATGGCAGGTTTGAACTCGAGAGAATTCCATCAGGCCAGCAAATAATTGTTTTAAGTTATATTGGTTATAATCCAAAAGAAGTCACTGTTGTGGTTGAACCAGGTGAAACTGAAGATATTGGCACACATGAGTTAACTATTCAATCTGTAATGGGGGAAGAAGTAACGGTTACAGCCCAGTTACGTGGTCAGGCATCAGCTATTAACCAACAGGTAAAATCCAATACAATAGTAAACGTTGTTTCCAAAGAAAAAATTGAAGAAGTACCTGATGCAAATGCAGCAGAATCTATATCACGATTACCGGGGATTACTCTCAGCCGAAGTGGTGGTGAAGGTTCTCAGGTTACTGTACGTGGGGTATCACCTCGTTTTAATTCCATAACGATTAATGGACAGCAAATTCCTGCAACTGGTGTAAATGATCGTTCCGTAAATTTAAGTATGATATCTTCTGATTTATTAGATGGGATAGAAGTGTATAAAGCAATCACTCCTGACATGGATGCAGATGCCATTGGAGGGAATGTTAATCTTGTTACAAAAACTGCAGATGCTGGCGGCATTCAAGGTCGTGTACATTTGGAAACCGGATATAGCAGTCTTATCGAAAATATTGGTTCCTACAGAGGTGCTTTTACTCTGGGAAATCGGTTTTTTGATGAAAAATTTGGTGTTATTATTGGAGCTAATTACCACAGGGCTAATAGAAATGCAGACTTTTTTGAGGGTGACTACGAATTAACCGGTGATGGTGGTTACAGAGGAAATCGTACCACATTAAGAAATGTTACAGAATGGAGAGACCGTTATGGCGCCAGTGCCACGCTCGATTATAAATTTAAAAATGGCGAAATAGTTTTTGATCATGTTTATTCTGAAACCTCAAGAGATATAGTACAACAGGGTATGGGAGCCAGACCGACCATAAGTGTTATTGAAATTTCCATGAATAAAAGAGAAAATCTTATTTCTCTCAATTCATCAAATTTGCGGGGTGATTTTGAAATTTTTGGTGCTATGGATTTATCTTTTAATCTGGGACGTTCCAAGTCTACAAACGAAACGCCCTATAGTTTTGGAGCCGGAGCCGAAAAAGAAAGCGGGCTCACACCAGAAGCAGATGCTGCTGCTCCTTTAGATATGATGCGGTATGCAAGATTCGATCTACAGGGGCCTCCGCCTTATCCACCATTTTATGGTGGTCATGGTGCGGGAAGATATTATCAGCTTATAGAAGATTTAAATTATACCGGTCAGTTGGACCTAAAATTACCATTTGCTTTAGGCACCTGGATATCGGGTAACATTAAGTTTGGAGGTAAATTTCGTTATAAAGAACGCGATCGTTTTACTGAATCACACTTCATTTTTGACTGGGAAGCCTATAATATAGCATTTAATCAAAATTTCCCTCAATTTAATGATAATGACGGCCTGTACCCTTCTGCTCAGTTTATAGACCCTGATTATGTTGTATATGACTCCCCTTTTGAAGACCATAATGATATTCCTTTCGTATTTGATGAAGATTTGATAACCAGTATTAATGAAAGAATGACACAACTAGATTCATTATGGCGGCCCAATAATAATGATAAATACAACACTTATAATGCAACTGAATTAATTACTGCCGGATATCTTATGGCCGAAATTAAACTGGGAACCCGTGTAACTTTAATTCCTGGATTCCGCTATGAAAACACTGCTCTAGATTTTACAGGTTTTTCAGGTCTGCAACGTAACAATGACTGGAGAATATCTGGATCAGACACTTCTGCTACTAACTCTATTGGTGAATTCTTACCCATGGTACACTTGAAATATGAGTTTGTTGATGGATTTAGTCTTCGATTGGCTGCAACCAAAACCTTGTCACGACCAAATTTCACAAATCTTCTCCCTTTTGAACAAATAAGAATTGAAAATAGACGCAGTGTGGTGTTTGGCTCAATCGATCTTAAACTACCTACAGCCTGGAATTATGATGCTATGCTTTCATGGTTCTCAAAATTTGGTTATGTTGCCGTAGGTGCTTTTTATAAAGAGATTTATGATATTGATGTCAGGGTGTCATTTATTGATTACTCTGATCCGGAAACAAATCCATATTATAATTATAAAGTAACCAGCCCGATTAATTTAGATCAAACTACCACTATTTATGGTGGTGAAATAGAAGTTCAAACGAATTTAAGGTTTTTACCCAAACCCCTTGATGGTTTTGTACTTAGCGGGAACTTAACAGTAATGGATTCGGAATCATACTATCCCTTCTTTTACACCGCGTATCCACCACCTGATTATCAGGCGGTAACTGAGGATTCTTTCCGTATTGAAAGCACACAGGGTCAGGCTGATTTTGTTGCCAACTTTACAGTGGGATATGAAAAAGGTGGATTTTCAGGAAGGGTAAGCATGAATTACCAGGGACCAAAATTTTACAGACTGGGAGCTTCTCCTTTCCAGGATGAATATGAAGATGAATACATTCGTTGGGATGCTGCAGCCTCATATAAATTTAATGAGCACTGGCAGGTATTGGTTAATCTGATTAATTTCACCAATGAAGCTGAACGAGAATACATGTACACCCCGGAACAGCCAAACAATATTGAATACTATGGTTGGCAGGCAAACTTAGGGGTGAGATATAACTTTTGATAAAAGAAAGATTTACAACTAAATATCTATTTATTTTTTAACTTAAACGTAATTATTATGAAAAAAGTCAACTATTTTATTTTAACAATTACTCTTGCATTATTTGCAGGATTTGGACCGGGATTAAATGCCCAGGAATTTCCATGGCCTGATTTGGGAGATGCCATGATAATAGAACCAGGTGCCCCGGGAACTATTAATGAAACAATCCATGGTGATACCACTGCTACAGGGGAAAGAAATCATTATCATTACATTCTGCGCAGGGGTCAAACATATTTATACACTGCCAGGATTAATAATGTTGATTTCCCTCTTATGGTAACCGCAGAAGATACTGATGGAGATCTTCCGATTATTAAAGCACTCGGACCAGCTGCAGGAGAAGATGAAGCTGAACGGATCTTTCACGCACAAGGAGACCTTTACTTAAAGGATTTAATTCTTAATGGTTGGGACCAACAGGATGGCTACACGGATAATGCAACCATACGGTTGGCAAAAGATAGCATTACTGTTGTAGCAAAAGATGTTGTTTTTGATTTTAACCGTCAGAATAACTTGCGTATAAATGCAGCGGCTTGTTCTGTATTTATTGAAAATAGTATCATTGCTAATCAGGGTGTAGCAGCAAGGTTATGGCAAGGATTTTTCATTGCCATGCGTGGTAACTATTATGAGGTTGCACACTTCAGAAATAACACCATTTATAATATGCACCATAGTGTTGCCACCAGTGGTTCTCCTGCTATTTATAACAAACTCATTTTTGAAAACAACACGGTTGTTAATACTGGTACTGGATATTTTGACATTGGTCGCCCCGACACCTTAATCTTCAAAAATAACTTGTACGTAAATGCAGGTATTCTTGGAGATGCAATTGTTGGAGACAGGGAAAATTTTGAAGAGCCTTTTTATTTTATGAGTGTAGATTCAAATTATACTGATACAACCAATACAGCCATCATCGATCCTTCACATTTTGTTTTCACAAATAATCATTTCTACCTTAATCCAGATATTGCAGCCCTCCTGCCTGATTCCTCGGATAAATCAACGGATACGCCCTTTAACCCATATTTACAGGATTTAATGGGATCAAACAATATGGTTAAAGATGAGGCTTTTGCGTTTACTAACTTTCCTGTTGTAATAGCAGAATATGAAGCCTATATTAATGACTTCTATGGATTTTCAGACGATCCTGCAGAAATGCCCCAGTTTACAACGGACTTTAGTACTTTTGATTTCAGTTATCCAACAACTCATCCTGCGTATACAGCAGGAACAGGTGGTAAGCCTTTGGGTGATTTAAACTGGTTTGGTATGGAAGGTCCATTAGGCGTTGAAGATTTCCGCAGTGTTGCTTTCAAGGTTTATCCTAACCCTGTGAATGATGTTCTGCGTATTTCTGACATGCAAAATGTAAAACGTGTTGAAATTATTAACGTTGTAGGTCAGCGTGTACGTGAAATTAACAACATCAGTGACAGCAATGTTGAATTGAACGTAAGTGACCTTGACAATGGCATTTACATTATCAACTTCCACAATGGTGCTAAATCATTGGGTTATACTAAATTTATTAAAAAGTAATAGTAGTTTTTAAATAGTTTATCCGGGATGGTTCTGCTTGACCATTCCGGATTTTTTCTACCCTTTGCGCATATTCGTTAGATGAAAAAAGTACTTTATCCTCTTATTTTTATACAACTTCTGGTCTGCAGTAGCTGTAATACCCTGTTTAATGATGCAGATACGTATTCTGCCATCCAGCATCAATTATTATGGGAACGACTTGCAGATTGTGAAGGTGAAATTGGGAAAGAAAAAGGAGAGGCATCAGTTGAAACAGCCGTTTTTTCTGAAGATGACAGATATGTGGCTTCGGTTTCACATGAAGGTGGGGATATCATTGTGTGGGATAGCGAAAGCGGTGAAAGCAAATTGGAACGAAGTACTAACTATCCATTAAAAAGCATAAGTTTTAGTCCGTACCAAAATCATATTCTGGTTGGCGGACAAAACCGTTTCTTAAAGATCATGGACATACATACCGGTGAAATCATCCATAAATTAGATGCTATGGATGCGGTGGAATGCATAGCATTTTCTAATGACAAAAAGCTACTGGCTGTTGGAAATAATTCGGGCATGATACTTGTTTGGGAAACCTCTGGTTATGAAATAATTAAAGAGCTTACGCATGATAAAGCCGAAGAGAAACATGATGTCAATTCTCTTTGTTTTACAGCGAATGACAAATATCTCATTTCAGGCGGATACAATGCAAAAATTATCGTATGGGATGTAAAAGATAATTTCTCGGAATTCAAATTAATTGACAAAAAATACGGATCTATAAAATCTGTTCGGGTCTCACCAAATGAAAAATACATTGCTTCTTCTTCCTCAGAACGTATGCAGGAAGGAAAATCAGGCAATTCACTGTGCATTTGGGACATGAAGACTGGCAAAAACCTGTTCACCTCTCACTTTGATTTCGGAATGGAAGCAGTCGCTTTCAGCCCTAATGGCCAGTTCCTGCTGGCGGGCGGAACAGAAGGAAAAGACATAGACGGACCTTTCTCTGGCTTTGGAAACATTTATGTGTACAAAATAAATAATGACAAAACAAAACCCCTTCTTGAAATAACCAACAAAATAAAAACTTTCAGGTCTGAGTATCTGGAATTTAACTCTACCGGAGACCGCCTTTTATCAGCCCATGAGGATGGGTCTATTAAAATGTGGAGCATAGAATACATCACTAACTAAATACATAATATTATGTCAGAACATATTACACACGTGGCAGTATATGAAGATACCGCACGTTTAATGGCTGCTGATAAAGAAAACTTTCCGGCAGCTTTCCCTTTCAGCATTAAGAATGCATACGATAGTGGTTTGTTTTGCAGCGGTTCGCGTGGTAATCATTTATTTGCCGTACCTATTTTGGAGAAATACAAAGGACAACCTCCCGGGGAATTGGATGAAAAAGCCCTGGAGCAAATTTCCGGTGCCCTTGGGTGGCTTTCACACCGTGCTTCCGATTTACAGATGAAACCATTGTTCCGTGTTCTGGAAGATAAAAACCACCCGGTATTTCACGACAATGAATGCCAGATGTATCACGATGCCATAAGCTTTAAAGAAGTTTACAAAGGAGGAACCATATCCACAGGCTCAAAATATGAAAAACTTTCACCCGCAACACTGTCGCATCAAATGAAAGGAACTCCTGCCGCAGAACATCTTAATGTTACGCCCGCAGAGAATGTTTTCACTCACTATTATATGAGTGAGTTTACCCGCCTTCAAAACCTGCGGGATGATGATGATATTAACCAGTTTGCCGAAAACATTATTCAAAACAGCCAGAATTTATATGAGGATTTGCGCATTTACATCAATGCTTTTCAGGATCCGGAATATCACAAGCTCACGGCCTACATCTATAATGATAACATGTATGATGAAGAAGATTCTCTCATTAAAATTGTAAGAGACATACAGCTTTTTGATCAATATCCTGATTCGGACACCTTGAAAAAGGCTTTGCAAACGTCGGAAGGACAAAGCCAGTATGCACAGGCACTAAAGAAAGGATATGATTTTCTATTCGCAGCAGGAAAATTTTACAACGGTAACATGGATAAATCAGACCTGTACGATTTTTATGGCATTTTTACTGAATCACACAGAATATAAAATAGATCAATATGGAACTACATAAAATAAACCGCAGATCCTTTATAAAGCAAAGCGCTGTTGGCGGCACCGGCATACTGGTTGGAGGATCACTAATAAATACACAAAGCCTCTTTGGGGCATCACCACATAACCTGAAAAATGGTATTGGAGGATTGGTACCGGTATCCCTGATGGAGGGAGCAAACTTACTTGTGCTACGTTCAGGCGTATTGCAAAAACCAGTATCATTCGCACTCACATCTGATCTGCATAACCGTCCGGCAGCCCCGGGTAATAAAGGGCGTATTGCAGGTGTACTTCCCGTAAATGACCCACGCCTGGTTGCGCTGTTAAAAGTATTAAAGGACGATAAAGAAACATCAAGATATGTAGAAAAAACAGCACTTGCTTTTGGATGGATATGCAACAATGCCATTCACAACAAAGTAAAAAACATCTATCCTGATCACGAGAATCCCGATCAAATACTTGAAGTACAGCTGTATCATGATGCTGAGATGTTGAAGGATATCCTGAATGTAAATGAGAATAGTAACCTGAAGGAAGAACATTTAGGTGCCTTTTTTAACGAAATATTACCTCGTGCAACCACCCGCGTACATACCTTGATTCCTGCAGAAGATGGGCAGGACTGGGTGAACCGTATGACTGCCTGGCGCAAACAGAACAGTCTGTATCTTAATACACTTGCCAAAGTGATTATAGAGCCTGATTCCGAAAAATATGAAGCATATGTGGCTAAACCCAATTTCTATAATGCCGGTGATGAAATAATTAGAATGGTAAGGCAACTTGAAAATGCAAAAAATATTAATCCCGCTGACATTCAGGATGCAATAGCCGGTAATAATACAGAGAGTCTTTATGCAGCGGCTTTGGCCGAAGCTTATAACAATATTATAGTTGCCGGTAAGTTTTTAAATAATGAAGTTTCTTTGAATGAATTAGAAGAAACACTACTTTAATAATGAATGCACCTAAATAATATCAGCCATTATGTTCAATCGCAGAAATTTCCTTACCACATTGGGACTTGCCGGTTTATCGGGAGTGGCACTACCAAATTCAATACATTCCAATCTTTCTGAAACATCCCGCAGTGATGAAAAATCCGGAATAAAAATCACCAATTTAAAAACATTTATTCTCCCCCGTGCTATAATTGTAAGACTGGATACCAATGCCGGTATTTCCGGCTGGGGAGAATCCAGCCCCAATAACACCCATCTGATCCGCACTTTTATTGAAACAGATATGAAAGAAAGGGTAATTGGCCGCGACCCTTTTGACGTGGAACCTATTTGGGATGAACTTTTCTGGTACAACCATGATTTAGGCCCGGCCGGTGCATTACCCTATGCTATTGCGGGTATTGACCTGGCCCTGTGGGACCTGAAAGGAAAAATACTTAAGCAACCTGTTTACAATTTATTAGGGGGAAGTTACCAAAAAGAATTTCTTGCCTATGGGGGATTTGGCATATACGGGGGTACTGTAAGTATTGAGGAAGCCAAAGAAAAAGCGCTAAACCTGGTGGAGAAGGGTTTCAAGGTAATCAAATTGCGGATGCAGATAAGAGAATATAATTTAAACCCAAATCCGGATTACACAGTTAAGTATTATGCCGCGGTTAGGGATGCTTTGCCTGATGATATAGAACTTTTTGTTGATCCCAATGAGGGATATACGGCTTCGCGCGCGATACAGGTAGGAAAGGAACTTCAGGAAATGGGGATGAAGTACTTTGAAAGTCCTTGTCCTCTTGAAAATCACCGGGATACAGCCGCGGTTGTGGAAGAGTTGGATATTCCCATCCTTGCAGGCGAAAAATGTTACACACGCTGGCAATTCCGTGATCTTATATTAGAAGGAAATCCGGATGTTATTCAACCCGATCTTATTAAATCGGGGGGTATTACCGAAGTTAAAAAAATTGCTACCCTGGGCCAGACATTCTTTAAAACCATGGCCCCGCATAATACCAAGCCTACCCTGGGAACTGCAGCGGCTTTACATTTACTTACTTCAAGCTCTAATTTTGGTCCCTTCATTGAATTTATTGAAACGGAGCTTTATCAACCGGTTTTAAGCGTTTTCGATAACCAGGTAGAATTCAGAGACGGAAAATTAGTGGTACCCGAGGATCCGGGTCTGGGGCTTCATATAAATGAGAAAAAACTTTTGGCAACAGCAGAATAATAGAAATAAACAATAAAAAATTTTAGAAACCAACGCCAGGTACGCCAATGTGCACATCCATGCTTTTTTAAGTAAAAAGTAATTAAAATGCCAGGGTTCTTAATCTGAAACAAGCAACACATAAATAAAATATAAAAAATGAAAAAAATCCTCAAAGCAGCTCCTTTTATACTTATTATTTTACTATTCACTTCGCCATTAGTGGCTCAAACCTCTTTGGATATTGACATTTTCCGGAAAGACAAACCCAAAGTACAGGCCCTTTGGCACCGCATGGCTGACTACAGCCCTACCCTTCGCTCGGTAGAATCGGCAGAGTTTTCACCTGACGGGCAACATGTAGTTTCCGCCGCTAAATTTGGTTACTACCTGATGATGTGGCGCGTAGCTGACGGTTTTCTGGAGTGGCAAAAAATAATGGATGCAGAGATTGAAGCTGTCACCTTCTCACCGGATGGGAAATTTATTGCTGCCGGAGATGAAGCCTACAATGTTACCATCTTTGATATGGAAGGCAATGTGATTCGGGTACTGGAGCATGATGCTGCCTTCGATGGAATCACCTGGCGACCCGATGGAAAGTTTATTGCCGGGGGTTCGGAAAAAGGAGAGGTAGTGCTTTGGAATACCGATACATGGGAGAAAGAAATACTGGACGCAGGTGGCACAGTGAACTCACTCCAGTTTACCAAAGACAGCAAAAAGCTAATAGCTGCCGGAAATCGTCTGAATACTGAAGACAGAGATGCGCCACGCGAAGGATTTGTAAAATCATGGGATGTTGCCAATAACTGG
>JBEPYD010000093.1:0-11235 GCA_041641575.1 Bacteroidales bacterium | reverse complement strand
TAATGAAGTTATACATTAATTAAACATTCATTCTTAGACATATGCACAGAACAAATATTCACCGACCCAAATTAAAATTTACTTCTACCCAGAACAGGGAGTTTATTGTTGAACTACGTAACAAAGTCGCACAGTATTTTGAAGAAAACAAAATTTCAAAATATGGCAACACCAATTTAAGGATAAAGACAGTATTTATGTTTACGCTTTACCTTACTCCCTATGTTTTAATGATGTCTGGTGCTGTGAGCTCTTTTGCTGCAGTTTTTGCCTGCTGGATTCTTATTGGCGTTGGCAAAGCCGGTGTAGGCATGGGCATCATGCATGATGCCAATCATCGCACTTATTCAAAAAATCAAACAGTGAATAAGTGGATGGGTAAATCCCTGTATCTTCTTGGAGGTTTCCCCGCCAACTGGCAGCATCAGCACAATACCATGCACCATGGATTTACAAATATTGAAGGGCACGATGAAGACATTGATACGGGTGCTTATTTAAGGCTTTCCCCACATAAACCAAGAAAAAAAATTCATGCATTCCAACACATTTATGCCTGGTTTCTTTATGGATTAATGACGATACTATGGGTTACAACCAAAGATTTTAATCAGCTAAGAGGTTATAAAAAGGAGGGTGTTAAACTCAACTCTCACTACTCATACAACCAGCTCATGTTCATTATGGTGAGCTCAAAAGTATTGTATTATATCGCATTTATGGTTATTCCCATAATAGTGTTGCCATTTGCCTGGTACTGGATTGTATTGTTTTTTCTCACTATGCATTTTACGGCCGGATTTATTCTAACTGTAATTTTTCAAACAGCACACGTTATGCCTACTTCAGAATACCCATTGCCTGATACTACAAATAACATGGAAAATGACTGGGCAGTGCATCAGTTAAAAACCACGGCCAATTTTGCTACAAACAACAAGGTAATCACCTGGCTTACCGGTGGCTTAAACCACCAGGTAGAACATCACTTGTTTCCAAATATCAGCCATGTACACTATACGCGTGTAGCCTCAATTGTAAAACAAACAGCCCGTGAGTACGGGCTACCCTATCATTCGCAGCCCGGTTTTCTACGAGCAGTGTATGAACATGCCAGGATGCTGAAAATGCTTGGAAGGAAATTATAAGCAAGCCTCCAAAAGCCTTTATATTTTCTTTTTAAATTATGAATGAAAATCTGATTAGCCCAGGTCTTAATGATCTGGGCTTTTGAAGTACGAATAATAGGTAAATTACTCCAGCAAAGATTTCTTCCTAAAACAGTTCTGCTGCATTGATGAGGAAAAGGTGTTTATTTAGGATTGAGAAGCTTTACAAACCAATTTTGGAGAAGGGTTTAAAAAAGAGGGAAAGCGTATAAATCGAGATTCCTGAACAACATTCTAAATTTGCTTGAAGATAGAAGACATTATTCAATTCGAAAAAGAAAAGGTTGAAATTGAATTAAAAGCTTTACGAGTACAGGTTCATCGGCATTTTTTATTCAATAGTCTCAATGGCCTGGTGAAAAGAATCTAACCTATATAAATAGAAGTTATTTACTTCCCCAGGTTGAAGAAGTAAATAACTGAATTGAATACTTTCTAAAACAAGTGTTAATAAAAGATACTCACGGATTTTACACAACTTAACAGGCTGTTATTCCTGTTAAGCAAGTAAACTCCGAAAGACTTCTTATACAGGAAGGATTTTTATTTAATCTGCTTTACACTTACTGCAGTGGGGCCTTTATGTCCCATTTCCACTTCATATGAAACCAGATTACCTTCAGCAATATCGCCCTCAACATTATTAATGTGTACAAATACACTTTCTTTAGTTTCTGAATCACGGATAAATCCATATCCTTTGGAATCGTTAAAATGACTTACCGTACCTTTACGGACTGGATCTACCTCCGGTTCATTTCCTTTTGAAGGAATAGAAGTTTCAATATCCTCAATGTTTATTTCAGTTTTCTGATCCGGATCGGGAGGTGTATCTGTAATTACGCCATTCTCATCAACATAAGCGATTAAATCATCGCCCTGCGTGCTGCCAGCTTCTTTTCTGGCCTGGCGTTTTTTCTCTTTTTCCTGTCTTTTCTTTTGTTTCTTGTTTCTTACTTCTTTCTTGTTAAATGATTCCTGTGATCGACCCATATAAAATATTAAAAATTAGTTTTTTTTTATGAACCTGCCAGGAACGCGTGGTTCTCAGCAAGTAATGATTTAAGTTTTTTTAATCCAGTAGTACGTATCTGCCTTACGCGTTCAGCAGACATTTGATAAAAAGTGGCAATATCGTGCAGCGAATAAACGGGCGAGTCGCAAAGCCCGTATGTCATTTTTACTACTTCTGCTTCACGTACAGATAGTTTGGTTAATGCCCGGTTAACATTGGTTTTTACAGATTCCTGCATAACTTTGCTATCAGGAGAAGGAACATCATCCGTTTGAATCAGGTCATACAAACTAAAGTCACTATCACCATCATGTGCCAGGGGCTTATCAAAAGAAACCTGCCTGAGTTTGATAGCGTTCGCTCTTGAAACTTCCTCCTTGCTTACTTCAAGAAAAGAAGAAATTTCTTCATCCGATGGCTCACGGCCCAATTCCTGCTCAAGGTAGGGAATGGCTTTGGATATACGATTAATGGAAGAAAGCCGGTTAAGCGGTAAACGCACAATACGTGTCTGGTCGGATATAGCCTGGATGATTGATTGACGGATCCACCAAACAGCATATGATATAAATTTGAAGCCACGTGTTTCATCAAACTTTTTTGCAGCTTTTACCAGGCCAACATTTCCTTCATTAATTAAATCAGGAAAAGAAAGTCCCTGGTTCTGATATTGCTTTGCAACAGATACCACAAAACGTAAGTTGGCCAAAACCATCTTTTCCAATGCCTGATCATCTCCTTTGCGAATGCGCACAGATAGCTCCACTTCTTCTTCCGCTGTGATCATCGGATATTTGTTGATCTCCTGAAAATAGCGGTTGATCGACTCTTCGTTCCGTTGTGTTATCTGTTTTGTTATTTTTAATTGCCGCATTCTGGGTAATTTAGATAATAATAATACATTTTCCGGGAATATTCAAAGAATAAACCCGGTAATTATTTGTTTTCCTGAAAGTTATGCTTTACATATTTCTGGAAAAACGCAATGCTGTATAAAGGGAATAAAAGGCTCTAGTAATCTGTTTTCTTTGGCCTTGCTTCATTCACCACCATGTCACGGCTTTGAAAATTTGATCCGTTTAATTCTTCAATGGCTTTTGAAGCTTCGTCATGATCATCCATGGTTACAAAACCAAAACCTTTGCTTCTACCACTGTATTTGTCAGTAATAATTTTTGCAGAACTTACAGTTCCAAAATCACCAAAAAGATTTTCGAGATCGTTTTCTGTTACTTTAAAATTTAAATTTCCTACGTAAATGTTCATCTTTAATAAATTAAGTTTAAGGTTGTTATTAGCGCCTTATTTTGTGCCGGTATTTACGGCTGATCATACATAATTGAAATAAAAACCAGCAAATTGAACTAATTATTGAAGGAAATTAGTAAATGAATGCTCAAATTCTCAAATCATTGCAAATGTAGGGAATAATTTCAGGAAATACTATTAATTTATACAATATATTATCTTTATGATGAAAAGATGTAAGACTTAAGGACATACACAAACGCTTATTTAATAATTGAGAAGAAGAATACTATATTGTTTTTATCGTCCTGGTATCAAATTCTGATTTTATTTTATACAATTAAAATATGCAAAACCATTTCTTAATTTTTTTAAGCAATCTTCGCAAATAATTAATTATCAATAAAATACGTTGGTAAATGCAAAAATGGCCTGTGAAATTTCACACACCATCTTTATTATCACAAAAATAAAGCTTAAATTTTATTCTCTGAAAAATGTTTGGGCACGATAATTATAGATCCGGTTAGGCCTAAGTTCTTCACTGAATGCCCAGTCATACAACATGGCATCCTGTGTTTCATCTATTTCCACGATTCCATAAAGTGTTTGCCCGAATAACTCTGTTTCTGAAAAATCTGACAGGGTGAGTTTAGCTGGCTGAGTAGAATAATCTACTGTATACTTTGCCGTAATGGTGTCATAAGAAGCTGTTGAATAAAATATCCATAGAGCTTCACCATTGGATTTAAACTCAATGATCTGCCCTTTATAATCATCCCACGTGCCGGCTAACTCGTCTTTCTGCTGGCAGGAAAATAAAAGAGCCATAAGCATGAACAAAACGGTTGTATTTCGCAGGAAAAGCCAAAAAATACTACTATAAGTTTTCATAAGCACTTAATTTAGGTTTAAACCATCCTTTTATTCCCGGTATTCATTATCTATGGGTAATTGATCAACTTTAATATCATCATAAACATCCGTCACACTTCTGGTGTGATATGCAATTTCATGAATATCTTCTTTCACCCGCCAGCTGGGGGCCGTTCCTCTAAGGTAAACTTCTCCGTTATTAGCCTCTACAAATATCTGATCCTCATCAATTAGCGCCTTCTCCATCATCTTGCCACGTATCTCCTGCACAATTTCCTCATCCGTTTGTTCTGAAGTGGGTTGTACATAACATCTGTTCATTACATCAACAACACCATTGGTGTCAAATGCCTGTTGTGTTAATTGATCCTTTTGTTTTAAAGATTCCAGTTTTCCTTCAAGTGTAACCACGCCATCTTCGATGCTTATTTTTACTTTTTCTGCTGCAGGAAAATTCAACTCATTAAATTTTTTCTTTAGCATGTAGTCAATCTTATCATCAGGAAAATCATCAGAATGTTTTACATGCTTTATCTCCAGGTTATTTTTTATGGCACGTACACCGGGAACGGCCTGCAATGTCCGTTGAGCAGCTAATTTTTCGCCATAAGTACCTACAGTTCCCTCCAAAATAACACTGTCATCTAATATATCCACCGCAATATTGTCGGCGTTTACATTTGCATCCCAGGTTAATTGATCAATAACAATTTGTTTCCTCTCTTGTGTATTTAAACGAGTCATATTTTTTAGTAAGTTTTTTATTAGATCAGAAGCACGAAATTACCTACATGCAACTGAATCTGGTTCTACATTTATTCCTATACTCTCCCAAAAATATGCCAGATACGGCTTTAGCAAAGGATTATCTATTTTACTGTGCTAAATATCAAGCACATAAAATCACCTGTTTTAGAGGTGCGAATCCGATATGTGTTGAATATTTTGCACACTTTGGGGTGATTTTTATAATTAAAAAGTGTGGAATTTGAGTACCAATAAGCTGCCACTCCAATGTTCTTTATAAGCATTCTTGTACTAAAAAATCCCGCACTAAAACAAAAAACCAATACTACCGCAATAACTTTTGGTGTTTTTCTTTTGGCATATGTTGCTGGAAATATCATCAGCTAGCAGCTTTTTTTATAAAATATTGAGCTAACCAGTTTGAACTTGATTTAACTACACGGTTCCTTCGTTCTACCGTACTATGGTAGTTTTGGACATTGTAGGGGTTTTCATTATAATAATTACAATAAGAAGTATACACTTCTAAAATATATTATAGCTACCTTTGCAGCCCCTTAAAAATAAGGGTAAAAAATTATTCAGATGATTACAGTTGCGAACTTAAGAATACAGTTTGGAAAGCGAATCCTGTTTCAGGATGTGAATATGAAATATACATCAGGGAATTGTTATGGCGTTATCGGGGCGAATGGTGCCGGTAAATCCACTTTTCTGAAAGCGATATCCGGAGAAATTACGCCCACTAACGGAAGCATAAGCCTTGGTGCCGGGGAACGGCTTTCAGTTTTAAGTCAGAATCACTTTGCTTTCGATGAATTCACCGTGCTAAATACAGTTTTAAAAGGTCATCAGCAGCTTTGGGATATCATGCAGGAAAAAGAAGCCATTTATTCCAAGCCTGATTTTTCGGATGAGGATGGTGTAAAAGCCGCTCAACTGGAAGAGAAATTTGGCGATATGGATGGATGGAATGCAGAAAATGATGCCGCTACACTTTTAAGCAATCTTGGCATTAAAGAAGAGTTTCATTATACCTTAATGAAAGATATGAGTGGGAAGCAAAAAGTGAGGATATTGCTGGCCCAGGCACTCTTTGGAAATCCGGAGAATCTTTTACTTGATGAACCTACGAACGATTTGGATTTGGATACGGTAAGATGGTTGGAGGACTATTTATCTAATTACGAAAACACGGTTTTGGTGGTATCTCATGACAGGCATTTCCTGGATGCAATAAGCACCCATACCGTGGATATCGATTATGGCAAAATACAATTGTTTTCAGGGAATTACAGTTACTGGTATGAAAGCAGTCAGTTAGCGCAGAGGCAGCAAAAGATGCAAAATAAAAAGGCTGAAGAGAAGAAAAAAGAGCTGCAGGAATTTATTGCCAGGTTTAGCGCCAATGTGGCAAAATCGAAGCAAACGACCAGTCGTAAAAAGATGATTGAGAAATTGAATATTGAAGAGATTAAACCTTCTACCAGAAAATATCCGGGTATTATTTTCACGCCTGAAAGGGAAGTAGGAGACCGGATTCTGGAAGTTACAGGATTAAGCGCCAGCATAGAAGGGCATGTGCTTTTTAAGAATGTGGAATTTACAGCAGAAAAAGGCGATAAAATTATATTCCTTTCAAAAGATCCCCGGGCAATGACTGCTTTTTTTGAAATTATCAGCGGAAACAGAAAACCCGGGAAAGGATCTTATCATTGGGGGCAAACCATTAATTATGAATACCTGCCACTGGACAATTCTAACTTCTTCCACAATAAGTTATCTCTTTCCGAATGGTTGAGTCAGTATTCTCAGGATACATCTGATATGTTTATCAGGGGGCATCTTGGGAAAATGCTTTTCTCAGGCGAGGAGATTGATAAACCGGTAAATGTATTATCCGGGGGTGAAAAAATGCGTTGTATGATTGCAAAAATGATGTTATCAGAACCCAATACCCTGATACTTGATACGCCAACAAATCACCTTGATTTGGAATCTATCCAGGCTTTTAATAATAATCTTAAAAGCTATAAAGGCAATATTTTTATGTCTTCACATGACCATGAATTTATACAAACCGTAAGTAATCGCATCATTGAACTCACTCCCCGGGGAACAATTGATAAGCTGATGGATTATGATGACTACATTGTTGATGAAAATATTATGGCTTTGAAGGATGAGCTTTATAAGTAGCGGAATTCGGAATCGATAAAAAGTTGGTGCCGACGACTTTACTTCTATATGATGAATGCCATAAAAATGCTATATCCAACAATACACAGCGCTTAATAAGAAAATTCGCCTGCTAATGTATTTTGCACTTTCCAAATAATGTAAAAACTGCAAGCCCTGCCATTCATGCTCATTTAGTTTGATAAAAATACATCAACCAAAAAAGCCACCCCAAAACGAGGTGGCTTTTAAAAAATCAATACTGTTTATTATGCACTAATTTTCAATGATTAGTTTGCTTTTTTTCCCATTAACAGATATAATATAGAGTCCTCCTTTTAAGCCGGATACATCCAGCTGCATTTCACCACTATTGGATGTGCCTGACAAAATTCCCTTACCTGCCAGATTGTAGACTACCACTTCAAGTCTGGCTTCTGCCGATGAAATAAATACTGAACTGCCAGCAGGATTAGGAAAGAAATAAGTCAAATCATCAACGGATATGCCGGAATTACCTGTTAAAGCAGGATCATAAGTCAGGGTAAGCTCATCATACAAAGTGGAATCTGTGAAAGAGCTTGCCCTTAATATCACAGGTCCGGTATATTCAGTAGAATTTTGTAGGCGGACAAACCTGGCGCTTACTCCGGATCCTGAAATTATGAATGCATTGTTTTCATTTCCAATCAGTTCCCATTTCACGTCTTTAACGAGGGCATTTTCAGGACCCACTTCAACAGTGAAAGTCTTGCTCTCTGTCTGTTCCGTATAAACAGAATCCTCTTCTACAATTTTTATACTGTTCTGCTCAATAAAAGTGAAGTGCCCGGGCTCTAGGTCACTCAAGGTTAAGCCGGCCTGGTCAATCTTTAGAAGTACCATTGAATGTTTTGGCACTTTTACCAACATCTTCTCTTTTAAAACGATGTTTTCCACAGTGTCCATCTGGGCGTAACGTGTACTGAAGTCATCTCCGGAAAGGATGTACATGGTGGCAGTACCAGAAAGGTTTGTTCCTGCCGGGAGGTTAACTTCCACGTAATGGTCGTTGATGAAGTCCCTGCTCATGAAAACAGCTCTGTATCCATTTTCTGTTTTATAGGCATAAGCGCCAACTGCATCATTTATTGAGCTACCACTACCATCTGCGGTACTCGTAACGTAGTCTGTCTTTAACATATCTCCTACACAATAGTTATTCAGTAGTTCTGCAGACCGAAAAAGTGAAAGCCTTCTGCTATTATCTTCTATGGCAGTAATTGTCCACTGACCACCGGTGAGGTGAAAAATAGTAGGTGCCACTGCACCGCGTTCCATTGCTGCCTGATAGTAATCTGTGCATGCAATGGCTTGTCCTAACCTACCATTATATGAAGGTGTTGTTGCATTCGATTCATACAAATACATAGGCATATACTTCCCATTTCCTCTATTCTTAATTTCGTAGGCATGTGATTCTGTCATGCCATTGGTATAGCGTTTAATACGATCATAAACCTCTTCGTAATATTCCAACTCAGAATTGCTGGCTGAAATATCCGGGTCGTAATTCAGGTTTCCTCCAATATATCCGGAAGGTCCGGTCCAATCCACACTCCCGTTATCTCCCTTAATGGCTTTTTCATTTAAACCAAAACTAGATGATAGACTTGGATAGCGTGTACTGATTACAAGCTTAATCTTTTCTGCATCATAGTAGGGTGAAGCTTTCATGATATCAGCAATGCGTCGGCACTCTGCGGCATAGGTATTATAATCATCACCAATAGGTGAATAATGTGCATTTCTACCCCATACTTCATTTCCAAATTCAAAGATCAACATGTCATGCTTTTCCAGGAAAGGGGTAGTATATCCCTCTGCTGCCCTCAACTGACCACCAGGTGTATTATCGGGCCCGTTGATATATTCTAAAAATTTTAAAAAGGTATTTTCATCAAATTTTGTGTCGGTGGTCATCCAGTCCGTTGAAGCATTCATACCACAGGTAAAACTAACATTAGCTCCAAATTCGGCAGCTCTTTCCATAAATTTACCAATAGTAAAACCATTATACGGCTTACCTGCACCAGTGTACTCATCAAAACCTTTAGTATTGGCATCTATGGCACCCCATCGGATAACAGCGGGCTTCAATTCACCCAGCAATACGGTATGCAGCGAGTCCATTACTCTTCCTCTGCTATAGCTCACATTAACACCCAGTCCTTTGGTTTTAGTTATAGCCATTGTATCGATAAACATCTGCCCAGTAATAATGCCGAGATTCTCTCCAAGTGGATCAAATGCAGTAGTAGTGGCCTCATAGGTAGCTTCAGAAGTGTTTCCTCCCGCGTCAATAGCTTCCACTTTCACCTGGTAGCTTGTTTCAGGTTGAAGAACACTAACGACAAAAATGGTATCAAAAATCAAGGATTTGGTGTTTTGTAATACGTTATCAATGTAGATATTATATCCAAAAATAGCGGTTTCATTATCAACAGCAGAATTCCAGGAAACCTGCAAGGCCAGTCCTGCAGCAAAAGAGGTTCCTAAGCCTGTTACAGCGGCAGGGGGTATATTGTCTTCCGGGTAAGTGTCAAATGAAACAATGTTGCTTATTTCCGATTCGTTGCCCATTTTATCCTGTGCAGTAACAAATACAGAATATTGCGTTGCTGGCTGCAAGCCTTCTAATTGAAATTCGCTCTCTCCGGATTCCGCCTGATTGAATAATGTGCCGTTTACATAAATATTATATGATTCGATACTTTGATTATCGGTAGAACCTGTCCATTTAATTTTGGCCTGAGTGGCGCTTCTGGCTATCAACTCTAATTCAGAAGGTGTAGATGGCTTTTCAGTATCATAAATAGCATAGCTGTATTCACCGCCAATATAGTTATCACCGGCTGGCAAGCCCGGGCCCGACCACTTCACTGATGGGCTTTTGGTGTGCACTTCCCAGAAAATACCATAGTATGCATATACCTGTCCTGCGACTAAATTAACGGGGTCTGAAACTACGGTCTGACCGACAGTGGTTCCTATGTTACCGTGGTTATCTGACTTTGAGGCAATCACATCTGCTGAACCAAAATTTGTATTCTCTGATAACCACAGGGCTTTATCATTTACACCCTCAATTGTGAATGTATAAGCACCTGTTTGAGGAGCAACTACATAGCCAATAAACTGATGGGTTAAAAAACTCCAGTCCTTACATATCGTAGGATCTCCACAAGAAGCTGGCACAGCAAGATCAAGACTTGTAAAATCTATGTCTGCCGGAGGAAGAGCCGAATCCAGAATCTCTTCATAAGAAGCTGTTGCTTCATAATCAGCAACTTCCTGCCAGAAAACAGCATCCACGATTTTATATAACACACCGGGGTTGACATAGGGTATAATACTGATAGTTGCCATGCTCTGTACCTGACCATCATTGTCTGTGATGGTGGCGGTAACCTCAACGTCGCCTGTTTTGCCTTTTTCCACCACATTAATGATGGCAATAGCATTCGCCGGGTCATAGCTGATATCTACCACTTCCAATAACGAGGTGTCACCAGACTCGGCTGTGATGGTTATATCCTGCGAAATGCCCGGGCTATTGTCGTTTAAGTCAGCAATTACAATGAAATTTTCCCCTGATCCTGAAAAAATGGATTTTGCCAGGATACTTCCTGAAGGGATGCCGGTGTTCAGATTTTTGACCTTTATTGCTGCTGACCTGTCAGAGTCATTAGCAGAATTATTACCTGTGTTTGAAAAGCCAGACGGGATGGAAATTCCGGAAAGGAGCGCAATAATCAGGAATAATTTACCTAACCAGATAACAGGGAGCCTGATTTCACGGCATTTGAATGCTCTCTTAGTCAGGACTAATTGGCTTCTAAGTATTAATGTTTTTTTTCTCATGTGTTTAGATTTGATTAATAAAAATAAATATATGTTTGATTAATATATAAGTACAAATATCAGGTTGTTTATTATTGCATAAAGGTATACAGTCGCTGG
>JBEPYD010000092.1:0-11301 GCA_041641575.1 Bacteroidales bacterium | reverse complement strand
CAGTTCATCAGTAAACATGTATCCTCCTGAGATTGCTTACGCTTTTGGTGAAACCAGGATGCTGGGGACATGGCCTTTGAGTATTCCCAATGAATCGCTAAGCTGGGAGGAAACTACCCAACATAACCTGGGATTGGATATGGCTCTGCTTAATTCACGTTTTGAATTAACCCTGGATGTATATAATAAGTTAACAGAAGGTGTATTAGTACTTATCCGGCCCCCATTACTTGCAGGATATGCCGATGAATACTGGAAAAACAGTGGCATAATTGAAAATTCTGGTATTGAAGCCCTGTTATCGGGCAGAATTATTTCCAGAAGCAATTTTTCCTGGGCCAGCGACTTTAACTTTTCTATAAACCGCAATACCATTGTTAGTTATCCGAATGGTGAAAATAAGGGCTTCCCCTTTGAATTGGATGAGAATGGGCGGATTGGTTTAACATTGATAAGAAATGGAGAGCCATTGGGTAATTTTTATGGTCTTAAAACTGATGGCGTATTCACTACACAAGAGGAAATTCTGGCGCATTCAAAAAACGGAGAATTAATTCAGCCCATGGCAGAACTTGGGGATATTAAATTTGTAGATGATAATAATGATGGCGTTATTGATGGGAATGACAGGGTTATTTTAGGCAATGCATTTCCGGATGCTGTTTTTGGATTTACAAACCGCTTTGCATATAAATCCAGAATTGTTTTAAGTGTTTTTCTTTTTGCACAAACCGGTAATGAAGTCTACAACCATACCCGCGCTGTGCTGGAAAGTATGACAGGTGATCGGAATCAAACTACCCGGGTACTTAACCGCTGGCAGTCAGTGGATAACCCCGGAGACGGCATTACCCCACGTGCCACACGTTATGATAATAACTATAACAGAAGACCCTATACAGATCGGTGGATTGAGGATGGAAGTTTTATTCGCCTTAGAAATGTAACCCTCACTTATAACATTCCGGCAAGGTATTTTGAGAAAATAGCGCTTACAAACGCCAAAATTTATGTTACCGGTCAGAACCTGATAACCTTAACTAACTATTCAGGATTTGATCCTGAGATTAGTTCTAATGGACAAAATGCGTATTTCCCCGGGTATGATCTGGGTGGGTACCCCCAGGCGAAGTCTGTATTGGCCGGAATATCAGTTACTTTTTAAAAAAATCACCATGAAATACAGTTATATAATATTACTTTCAATATTCTTTTTAGCGGGCTGTTCTGAAGACTTTTTAGAACGGAATGATCCTACATCAATGAACGTCAGCAGCTTTTATCAGACAGAAAACGATTTCCGCATGGCGCTTGCCGGAACATATAATGTGCTGCTACGTGGAGACAATTACAATCATGCATTTTGGAAATATTTTATGATAGCTTCTGATGATGCACAGCCCGGTGATGACACTGACTTTGTCTCTCTGTTCGGGCAGGATTTGGATAATTTTACAGTGAAGCCTGATAACACGATTGTACTTAATATTTTTGCCTCGAACTATATAGGTATCGCCAGGGCAAATACCACTATCGAAAGAGCACGCACCTCCGGCTTAGGCGAAGAATTTGTGGAGCAGATAATAGCTGAAAGTAAATTTCTGAGAGCTTTATTCTATTTCAATCTTATCAGGTCTTTTGGAGATGTACCTTTAATTACACAAGAAGTTACAGATCCGGCTCTCGTGGATATCCCCAGAACGGATAAACAAAAAATATATGATGAGCTTATTATTCCTGATTTGAAGGAGATAAGCTCCATATTGCCTCCCAACCGTGAAAATGCTGAAAAAGCCAGGGCAACCCGTGGAGCTGCTAAAGCATTGCTTGTTAAAGTTTACCTTACCATTGCAGAGTCTAATCCGCAACATTATCAGGCAGCAAGAGATCTGGCACTGGAAATCATTAACAGTGGAGAATATTCATTAGAGCCGGAATTTAAAGACATCTTCCAAAGAGAGAATGAATTTGGTCAGGAATCTATTTTTGAGATCAATCATATATCAGGGCAATTGTTCTACCACAGAGAAGGGTTTGGTCAGGGTGTTTATCAACCTCAAAGAAATGGTTTGGGCAGTTATTATAATATTGCTTTCTCACCCCGATTTAAAGGGCCTGCAAAACAGGGGGATTCCATAGGTGCATTTTCATTTAGCGGATGGGGATTTGCAGTGCCCACCACTTCATCTGATCCCCGAAGTGAGCTATACAGCGTACCGCAAGGCACTTCGCTGGTTGAACTATATGATGAAAATGACCAACGAAAATCAGTAACTATTCTGGATTATTATAACGAGGCTGCAGAGATGGGCATTCCTGTCGATAATTCCATTAGCCCTTATAACATCAGAAAATATGATGATTGGGAAGAATCAATGAATGGCGAAGCGGATGATAATTTTATGGTTTTGCGCCTTGCTGATGTTTACCTCATGTTTGCTGAGGCTGATAATGAAGTAAACAATGGTCCAACCACAGAGGCATATGAATACCTTAACAAAGTGAGAAGAAGAGCTTTAGGCAGGGATATTCATGCAACCTCTGATGTAGATTATGAAAATCTGGATTATGATTCTTTTTTAGATGCTGTTTACCATGAAAGACGATTAGAATTAGCATTTGAAGGCCATCGCTGGTATGACCTTGTCAGGAGGCCTGAAAGAGCAGTGCAGGTAATGCAATTGCATGGAAAAACGAATGTTTCCAGAAACAGGTTATTGCTTCCGATTCCCCAATATGTTATCGATGAAACCCAGGGACTTATAACCCAAAATGAAGGATATAATTAAATTTTAAAATAGTTCTTTTTATCACTAATGAAAAACCAATGTTAAATTAAATTTTTTAAACTATGAAAAACAAATTATTCTTTTTATCAATTCTGTTATTATCTACTGCAGCTTTCACATTTACCAGCTGCGATAAAGATGAAGATCCTGTTGCTCCTGAATTGAGCATAAATGTAACTCCTTTGCTTGCTGATGTAAAACCTGGAGAAACAGTAGATTATACCATTGTGGTAGCCGGTGATTTATCTTCTGTAACTTTAAATGGTGATGCTATTAAAACTTACACGGATCAAACTTTTGAAGACACAATCCAGCATTCTTACACTTTCCCTGAAACAGCAGATTCTGATATGGAAGTAACTTTTGCTGTAAATGATAAGGGCGGGCAGATGGTGGATTTCCCTGTACTTATCGGTTTTATACAGCCTGATTATTCTCTTGCCGATTTTAGCGTAAAAACGGCAGACACCGCTGCATGGAGTGATTGGTGGGAAGGTCTTGACATTTACGGATATCCTGGTGCTACTTATTCAGGTGGCGATGCCTCTGATGAAATGTATGTAACCTGTAGGGGAAGTTTTGCTTCTGATGATGTATGGAATTTTAGTGCTGATCTCCCTGATAATATGGGTACTGGTCTAATGATGAGCCGTGAAGCTATTATGAATGATGATGGTACCACAGCCTGGGGTGGTTTTATGATATCTGTACTTGGATATTATGGCCCCGGAATGACCCAGCCAGATCTTCAGCAGCTTAACCAGGTTGAAAGCGGAACGCGTGTAGTAGCCGTAGACGTTTATTTTGAAACAGATGCTTCAAGCCCCATATCTTTTGATGATATCAGTATTGACAATAACGGCAATGGTGCGAAATTTCAGTTCAGATTTGGAAACCATCAGAAATTTGTAGAAAGTGGTGATAAAGGAGGCTGGTTTGTTATAAAAGAGGCTTTTGTTACTGAACCTGACAAATGGGTTACCCTCTATTTCTCCAGCAATGATGATGAAGAAATTAATAAAGTAGATGATGATGGAAATACCGTTATATCTATGGATGGTACGGCTGATGAGGTGAATTTTGCATGGTTAGTTCCTGCTTATGGAACCGTGGATTATGATACCCACAAGATTTACCTGAAAAATTTCCGTATTACAAATCTACCAGAGTAGAATTTTCATTATAAATCAACTAAAGTTAAAGGTTAATTAAATGGCCTGCTGAAAATCATCTAGATAGTTTTTTAGCTTGCCCTAAATAGTTAAAAAGAAAAGGGATGATATCCTGTTATCCCTTTTCCTTTTTTTAAGAGGACAGACATGTCCCATAATAAAAGTTTTAACAAGTAAAACCAGGTGCTAAAAATGAATAGAATCGTCACTTCTTTATTATTACTTACTGTATATACACTATGCCTGCAAGCCCAGGCTAATATTGATTATGAAAGCATTATAAATACATGGTATGTAAATAAACATCATGCCAATGCAAGTGATGACAATCCGGGAGTTAGTCCGGACAAGCCACTTTATTCGATTGAGAAAGCACTTAATCGCAGTAAAAATACAGCATCCAAAATAATCATCTATCCGGGAACTTACCGGAATAACTTAAATTTATTCTCCAATGAGCTACTTATTCTTGAAGCATCAGAAAAGGGGGAGGTAATCATAGCCGGAAGCGACAGATTTGATTCATGGCAGAAACAAGGGGAATATTATATTACTGACTGGCATTATGATTGGGGATTTTTTCAGGACAGTAACTTTTGTTTTGGCCCTTGCTTCATGGAAGAGGTGCAAAAACGAAGAGAATTGCTTTTTATTAATGGCAAATATGTAAAACAAGTTGTAACGCCGGACTCTCTCGAAGAAAATTCATTTTACGTGGATGAAGAGAATGATAAGGTCGTACTTTTTCCTCCGGCAGATGTTATCCTCGATGAGTCACTTGTTGAAATATCCACACGGGGCTTCGATAAATATGACCAGGGAAGAAATGGAAGCATTGTTACTGCCACCGTTTATAATGGAAAAGGACTGGTATTAAGAGGTATTTCATTTCAACACGCGGCAAACACTGCGCATCAGGGAAGTCTCACAATTCTAAATACAGATAACCTGCTTATCGAAGATTGTATTTTTCAGTGGAACAATGGTGTGGGGTTAGAGATGGAAAATTGTTCCAATGTAAGCATACGTAATACCAAATTTAAAAATAACGGACAAAGAGGAATGGGCATAGGTCATGGAGAAAACATGGTTCTGCAAAACCTTGAAATCAGTCATAACAACTGGCGTATGAATGCGCCAAAAATGATCTCACATGATGCTGCAGGTATAAAAATTTTTGGAAGCACAAAAAATGTTATTTTAGATAGCATCCATGCATACAATAATTATTGCTCAGCCATTTGGTTTGATTGGAATAATAGTAATTACAAAATAAAAAATTCTGTTGCTGAAAATAACCAGGAAACTGGATTAATGCTTGAGGGAAGCCGCAAGCCAGCGTATGTTATTAACTGTGTTGTTCGCAACAATGGTGTAGGCATTAAAGGCTATGGACATGCCAATGTTACCATAGACAGTTGTTTGGTATATGCAAATAACATACAACTTTCCCTTGGTCAGGATGGCAGAATAGTGGATCAGGATGAAAACTGGGAGACAAATACACAGGAATGGAAAATATTTCACTCCAGGTTTATTGCTACTGATGAATCACAGGAAGTTTTATCATTTTTTGAATATCATAACCCTAATGAACCTTCAACATATGCTTCGAAAGACTTTTTTGAAACGGTAACAGCCGATTATAATACATATTATCACCCTTCAAAAAAGAATATTTTTCCGGATGGACATACCCTGGATAGTGATGATTTAACACTAAAGTTATGGCAGCGTATAACCGGACAAGATAAAAATTCGTTATTTAATAATAACACTTTTGATTAATACGTCATTTATACAATTATAAATGAATATTGTACATAATCGATTTTCATACCTTTATGTACGTTTTTCCTATTTAGCTGTCGGTTGAGAGTAGTATTTTTAATTTAATCTTCTGGAGAGAATCTTCAGAAATTTATTACTAATTACTAATTACTCTTTAAAACTTTTCAGCTATGAAATCAAATTTCATGTTTTCTATTTTTTTCATTTTGCTTTGCTTATTGCAAAGTAATGCGCATGCCCAGGCATGGGTTGATGAAACCTCGTACATTAACAAAGTAATGTACGTTGATCCTACTCACCCAAATGCAAGTGATGCAAATCCTGGCACTGATCCAAACTATCCCCTTGGTACAATCAATGGGGCTGTTGCTAACAAAACTTCTGGCACAAAGATCATTATTGCTCCTGGCATTTACCGCGAGAGCATATATTACCATGCCGGACAAGGAAAACTGGTTATGATCAAAGATCCTAATAAGGATGGATTTGTGAGCATCAGGGGTTCAGATGTTTTTGATAACTGGCAAAGTGAAGGTAATGGAAAATTCTCTCATCATTGGCCCTATGACTGGGGGACTGAATTGCCTCCTGTAAATATTGATGACAATGTATTTCCTGGTGATGATTATACCGAACAGGAAAAGCGGAGGGAAATTGTATTTATTGATGATGACCGGTACGAAGTTGTTCTTAATGAAAGTGAGCTTGAGGAAGGGAAATTCATTGTTGATGAGATAAACGATAAGATTACCATCATGCCAAGACAGGGCGTGGATATTCTGAATGCTTTGGTTGAGATTCCCATTCGTGGCCGCGAAGCTTATGAGCTTAATAGCGGGGCTATTTTAAAAATACTTGCAGCCAAAGGTGGCTTGTTGTTGCGGGGCATACAAGTTAAGCATGCCAACAATACAATGATGCAGAATGCGGGTGTTGTATCCTGGTCTGATAATATATTAATTGAAGATTGTGATTTTTCAGATAATGGTGGGGTAGGATTATCTATGAATAATTTTGAAGGAAATTCTAGTTATGGAACAAATGGAGATGGCAATGTTACCCTATTAAATGTAACTGCAAACCGAAACGGAGAAAGGGGTATGGGTACCTGGGGAGGAGAAGCGCCAACGCTCATTGGTAACATGCTATTCGAAAATGTAGATTGTTCCTACAATAACTGGCGGTTTAAAAATAACAGAAAAGTCCAGGCTTGGGATGCAGCCGGGTTTAAACTTGTAAATGGATTAAAGAACATTACATTCAACAATTGTTCTTTCAATCATAATTATGCTGATGGATTATGGTTTGACTGGCACAATTTCTTAATTAACATAAATAATAGTGTTGCAGAGTATAACCACCGTGCCGGATTTACTTTTGAAGCCAGCACAAATGAGACATTCGATTATGCTTTTAGGCTAAACAATAGCACTTCAAGATTCAATGAAGCCGGTGTAATGGGGTATAACGCCACTGAGGTTGAAATATTAAATTGCAAAATATACAGTAACCTGTATAAGGGGCAATTATATATTGGCGGTGATAACAGGGTAACTTATAATGTGGCCGCAAATTGGCGGGGATGGGTAATTAGAGATTCATGGATAATTTCTGATAAACCAGATCAGCCACTTATACAATGGTTTACCCATACCGATGTGCCCTCTTCTCCGTCGTATGATATTTTTTCAACTTTAGATGCAGACAATAATTACTGGTATCATCCGGTATCAGATTTTTGGTTTCCTTCTCCTTTAGAAGGTGCCGTAGGATCAACTTTAACATTTGACGAATGGAAAGCACAATCAGGTGAGGATGCAAATTCAATTTGGGGTGTGCCAGCTGAATTTCCCGGTCCATTTGCTCCATCTCCAAAAATTTCATACAGCCATCCTGGTGGAAGCGTTCCTGTTACAATTCAATTTGACGGATCAAATAGCATTGACCCAAATGGTACAATTAATTCGTATAGCTGGGACTTTGGAGATGGTACAACAGCATCAACAGAAAGTCCCTCACATACATATAATGATTTAGGAAGGTACAAAGTAAGCCTTACCGTAGTAGATAATGAAGGGCTTTCCGCTACAGTTTCTGCCACCGTTTTGGTTGATGAGATAACCGGCCCCAATGGAGGCATATGGCTAGAGAAGTGGAACGATGTTGCTGGTGGTTCAATTTCAGATATCCCACTTGATCAGGAGCCTGACGAATCATTCGTTATTAATTCATTATATTTTGCTACGCCTTCACAGAATTCATATGCCGATCGTATTTCAGGATATCTTTTCCCTCCTGAGACTGGTAATTACACCTTTTATATTAGCAGCGATGACCAGTCAGAGCTTTGGTTAAGTACTTCATTTAGCCCTGCTGATAAAGAGTTGCTGGCCTTTGTTCCATCATGGGCACCTTCAGGAACTTATGACAGGCATGCTTCACAAAAGTCTGCGGAGGTCTACCTTAATGCAAATCAGAAATATTACATTGAAGTCCTTCATAAGGAAGGCGATTGGGGCGATCATGTTGAAGTTGTTTGGCAACGTCCTGGGTCTGCCGCAATTGAAATTGTACCCGGAGATTATTTGGCTTATTTTACATCGAATAAGAGCCCGGAAGTGATTATTCAAAGCCCCTCCAACAATGATGTCTTTTATGAAGGCCATGATGTTGATATCATTGCCGACGCTACTGATCCTGATGGCCAGGTAAAAATGGTGGAGTTTTACTCCAATGGTTTGCTTTTAGCCAATGATTCTATTGCACCCTATCAGTTCTTATGGGAGGCGGTTGAAACTGGTTCATATAATATAGAGGCAAGGGCATTTGATAATGAAGGTGCAACTGCTTCCTCATCATTAAACATTGATGTAGTAGTAGATCCAAATAATGCACCTGTTGCTGTAATAACAAATCCTTTAAATGCTGCTACTTTTAGTCCCGGTGGCTCAATACTGGTTCAGGCAACAGCTACAGAAAATGATCCTGGGGATTATATAACAAAAGTAGAATTCTTTGTTGATGGCCAGCTTGTTTCCACAGATACCCAGAGCCCTTATGAATACACATATTCAAATATAACAGCCGGGGTACATTTCTTACAGGCCAAAGCTTATGATTCATTCAATAAACCCGGCACATCCGAAAGCGTAATGATATCTGATCAATCACTTACCATGGGAGCGCTTAAGCGTGAAATTTGGTTCAATGTTCCCGGTAATTACGTTAGTGACATACCTTTAAACACAACACCTGACGAAATTGGCACCTTAAATGTGTTTGATGCACCAACAGATATTGCAGATCAATATGGACAAAGGGTTTCAGGCTTTATCATTCCCCCGCAGGATGGTAATTATACTTTTTGGATTAATTCTGATGATCATTCTGAATTGTATTTAAGTACAAATGCCGATCCGGCCAATAAACAGCTTATTGCCAATGTTCCAGGATGGGCTGCTTATAATGATTTCACAAAATATCCTGAGCAGCAATCTGTAAGCATTCCGCTCCAGGCCAATCAAATTTATTATTTAGAGGCGCTGCATAAGGATAACGACTGGGGTGACAACCTGAAGGTAAAATGGAAATTGCCAGATGGCTCTGAAGAAAACCCTGTTGGTAGTTCACATATTGCATATTTTGCTGATGATATCGTAACTCCGGTTCCTGTAACAGACGTATCAGTATCACCTGGCAGCCTGCAGTTAAATATTGGAGATACATACCAGCTTTCAGCAACAGTTTCACCAGTTGATGCAGCCGATAAATCTGTAACCTGGAGTTCTGATAATCCTGCTGTTGCTGCAGTAAGCGATGCAGGGCTTGTAACCGCTATAGCAGCAGGTACTTCAGTGGTAACTGTAACAACTGTTGATGGTGGTTTTACAGCTGTAAGTACAGTAGATGTAGCTCCTGATTATTCAGGTATTGCAACTTATGGCAATGGTGGCCAACCTGGCTCAGGAGAACCCTGGCTTGTAAGTAATACAGGCTTGTTGCGAATTGAAGCTGAGAATTATAATCAAGGTGGTGAAGGGATTGCCTATCATGATAACGACAACAATAACAGCGGTGGTAATTACCGCACTTCTGAAGGTGTTGATGTAGAGTCGACTACAGATCTTGGTGGCGGTTATAATGTAGGATGGATATCTTCTGGTGAATGGCTTGAGTACTCGATTAATGTCCCAACTTCCGGCGCGTATAATATTCACTTACGGTTGGCACGGTCTTATACTGGTAGTTCTTCTATTAGCGTAAGGTTTGGGCCCGACAGCCAGGCACTTGCTAATAAAACCGGAACGATAAGTGTTCCCGGTACCGGTGGATGGCAAAACTGGACTACCGTTACGGCAACCAATGTTAGCCTTGATGCGGGGACTCAGATCATGCGTGTTTATATGGACGGCAGTGGCTTTAACCTGAATTGGATTGAAATTGAGGGAAGTACTACACAGACAATCCCGGTAACGGGTGTTGCACTCGATTTTAATATTTTGACATTAAACCCCGGACAAAGCCAGCAACTTACTGAAACTGTAATGCCATCCGATGCGAGCGATAAAACCGTTAGTTGGTCATCTTCGGATGAATCAGTGGCAACAGTTAGCACGTCAGGTTTGGTTACTGCCGTAGCAGAAGGTTCAGCTACTATTACAGTAACAACAAATGATGGTGGGTATACCGCTACTTGCAGCATTGATGTTGTACCGCAGGTAATTTCTGTAACAGGTGTCGACTTATCTGTATATAACTTACAGCTGGAAGCTGGCCAAACATATCCGCTTGATGCAACTGTTTATCCATCAGATGCAACCAATAAATCAGTTGCCTGGAGTTCTGCCAATACAAATATTGCCACCGTTAATAACAATGGAATGGTTACGGCAATTACCCAGGGAATGACGGATATTACAGTAACTACAGATGATGGATCATTTACAAGTGTCTGTGCATTAACAGTTAACTCTGCAAGTTCAAACAATCCTGGTGAAGGATATTTGAGTGCTTATCCAAATCCTGCACAGTCCGGAGGCCAGACAACGGTAGCGTATGGTTGGAATCCATCCAAAACAATAGACAGGGTAAAAGCTGAAATCTATGATATGAATGGATATAAAAGAAATACCTTTGTAAATTATGAAAATGATGGTGATTTAATCCTTGATTTAGTGAAGCATTGGGGACCTGCTTTAGATGTTGGTATGCATACTGTAAGACTTATTGTATATTATACTGATGGTTCCTTACATATCGTTAACGGCTATAACTTATTTATTGAAAATTAAATTAATTAAAGAATTGAGGATGATTGAGATTTTTCAATCATCCTCATTTTAATCTTAAAAATTATGCTTAAAAATATTCCCGAAATACTAACACCTGATTTGTTGAAAATCCTTGATGAAATGGGCCATGGAGATGAAATTGTTTTAGCCGACTGCAACTTTCCGGCTGCAAGCCATGCAAATAAGCTAATTACATACAGGGGTGTAGGGGTTATCCCTGTTTTAGAAGGTATTTTGAAATTATTTCCTTTGGATACC
>JBEPYD010000091.1:0-11323 GCA_041641575.1 Bacteroidales bacterium | reverse complement strand
GTGAGGGAAATAAATCTGTCGTTGCTAAGTTTTTTATCCGAGTCCGGATCTTCCGTAAACAAAGGCTGACCAAGGGCAGCCAATTGAAGATTGATATACTGGATCATATCCCGACGATCCTTCTTCTTCAATTTAATTTCTTTCTTCAATACATCTTTCATCTAAAAAATTTTTACATTACTACTTAAGAGTGCAAAAATAGTGCTTTTAGGCACTTTTCCTACATTCACAAAGTTAAATAATCGTTATTTGTTATTTTTATAACGAAAACCTCCTGTTCTTATTTCCTCCTTTTCTTTGGTACTTCATGAGCTTTTTTAATTATTCCTCACTTTGTAATTACTTTTTTAAGGATTTCATCAATCAGTTACTGTATTCTGAATTAACTTTCATCAAATTCATCAATATTTATGAAACAAAATTCGCACAATCCGTATTACTTAGATAAAAGAAATTATCTAAACAGTTTAAGTACAGGAAATGAATAAAGCAAATGAAATGTGGGAGTTTTTGAAGATTGCAGATCTGGCTCCGGAAGAGAAATATGCCATCTCTAATTATGGCAGAATTAAAAGTTTTAAACACGATACCAACGGTAAACTTATTAATGGTTCTCGCCTGAAAGGCTATAGAATTTTAAATGTAAAGCTTGCCAATGGAAAACGTACTACAAAATACATACACAAACTTGTAGCAGAACTTTTTATTGAAAAAGATAATGATTTTCAGAAATATGTAATCCATGTTGATTACAACAAGGAAAACAACCATATTTCAAACCTTAAGTGGGTAACCCAGCAAACAATGTATGCACATCATAAGATTAACCCGAATTATAAACGGGGCATGATCAATAATGCAAAACTTACAGAAACAGAGGTTATTCGTTTAAAGAAAAGATTAAAAAGAGGAAACAACAAGTTATACAAACTGGCACGGGAATTTGGCATTACCCATACACAATTGAACCGTATTCGTTCAGGGGAAAACTGGGGACATATTAAAATTGATTAAGCCAGCTCAATTTCAGAATAAAATTGTTTCCTGTATGCCAAGTTCTTTGGCAACATAACCTGCTATAGTTTGATTTAACCAATGGGGTTGGTGTGCATCAGAACCCAATACCCATTTAAATTTTGATTTGAAAGGACTTAGTTCTTTTCTCCAGTTACAGCGCCATATATACCGGTTATTTATCTCAATAAGGCAGGCAGGAGGAACCTTTCTCAAGTTTGTATTAATGGCATATGGATGCGCGATGATTACAGGTTTACCTGTAGTTAAAAGTATTTCGGCACCGGCATAATTCTCGGGCGTATCATAGCAATGATAGATATAATATTCAAAATCATATTTTATTGCTTCTTTGGCTGAATGGGGCCCGTCTACCTCCACCCCCAGGTGTAAGTTATGTTTTTTTACAGCTGCCATATATGCCTCAAATCCGGAATAATACAAATGCTCAAAATGATCGCTGATACCTCTTATGCGGGCATGTTTGGTTTGGGCAATAAAGCCGATCGTTTGCTCCTCCACCACGGAACCATCATGTACAGAAAATGTAGAATGAATGTGTAGATCCTGTTCAGCCATACTATCTCTTTCCAATAAAACTACGAGTTTGGGGTAAATGTTTGGGATATAAAAAAAAACCTGCTGAATTGTTACCAGCAGGCTTATATTTTCGGAAACTATTTTAAATAGCAGTTTATTCCTCGCCAAAAACTTTGGTTAATATATCACCCACTAATGTTGATGCCCATTCCCAAGGGTCTCTTCTAATTTTAACTTCCTCTTCACCAACCTTATGAAACAGTCCTTTCAGTGCATACTCTGTAACATGCTGATCAAGTTCTTTTTCAATGGGAGTAAGCTGGATTCCTGCAAGAGTCAGTGCTGAGTTATACAGAAAATTGTCTGCAATGCTATTGTAACTGTTTTTGAAGGTATTCCAGGCATCATCTGCCGATATACTACCGATTATGTCCTGGCCAAGCGCCTGGTCAATATCATCTTTGTATGCAAGTATCAATTGTTCGCTGGTAGTACTTACTAAATAACTGGTAGCTGCTGTTGAATCAAAGCCGGCTGCTTTACTCATATCTGCAGGGTTTGTTCCGTTTAAAATGTCCCATGCATCGGTAATACTCATGCTGGTAATGGTGTTCTTAAGAATTGGCTTTGCTTCATCTGCGGCATTTTCTGCGGCTTTATTCATGGTAAGAATCACGTTATCCACAAAGGGTGCAATGGCTGCATCGTAAATAAAGGCTGTATTCGGGTTATCGCGAATTTCATAAATCACCTTGGCTTCCTCCGGAAGGAGAATTTTTACGGCTTCATCTTTTAAATAGCCATCCACCTGGTTAAGTACGGTGGTAGCAGTATCTGCTCCTACTTTTAATGCTGTTTTCAGACCGTCTACTACTTCTTCAGTGGATAAACCTTCGGATGCTTCTTCAAAGAATTCACATGAAGTAAGCGTAAAAACTGCGGATAAAAGTATGATGATAATTTTTTTCATGGTTAAAATTTTAATAAAACATGAGAAATATGTTGTCTTAAGTATACAATAACAATGCCTGAAATATGTATATTTTTTTTAAAGTCTTTAAATGTATCATGATGCACAATAAATCAGTCACTCATACTATAAGTTCTGATTTTTTTGTTTCTAAACCCTGCTTTAATCATGGACTGGCCATCATTCAGAACTTAAAATATTGCTTCACTTTTTGTATACGTTATTTTTGTAAAAGGGTTCTCTTGGGCAAATTGTTCAGCAGGTTTATATAAAAAAAGCCATCTAAATAAGATGGCTTTTAAATATTTTTTTCAAAGAATAGCTATTCGGTTTTAAATCCAAACATAATTGATACACAACCACTGACTATTTCCTCCGTAGCTTCTTCACGCACGGGAACGTTTACAAGTATTTTAAGTTGTTGTGAGCTTTCGAGGGAAAAATCCCATGTAATGGCATAATCATGTTCCGCATTATCGTAAAGCACGTTTCTGTTGTGATCAACAATTTTAAAATGTATCGGAGGCAGGGCTTCTGATCCGCAGATGGCGATTCTGTAATCCTGGTCAGAATAAAAGGTTTTATAAAGCTCAGCTTCTTCACCTTCAGTTAAAATTGCAGCATGATAGTTTCCATCATGTATGTAGGGCACAAGCTCCTGTTTACAGATGTTTTTGGCAAATCCTTTACATTGTGCCTGTACAGAAAAGGAAAATAGCGAAAAGAATGCAATTGTTATTATCAGTGGCAAATATCGTTTCATATTGTCTATGGTTTATAATATAAAGTTGCTTCGTATTGTTTTTACTTTTTCTTTTAACTCAAGAAATGTTTGTGGTGAAAATGTCACTTCATTCACCGATTTAAGGTTTGCAGGTTGGTTTTCTTCACCCATTTCAACATTCACAGGGGTAGATTTAATTTCCACTTTATCAAATGTCTGGCTTAAATCATCAATAAGTACTATTAATGGCGCCACATCAGGGTGGCCATTGTACTGGTTTAACAAGCGCTTTACGATATCCAGAGATAATTTCTGTTCCATCGTGCGCATCGCCAGCTTATTTTCCTCAAGGTTCACCTCTTCCTGTATGAGCTGCGTAGAAATAAACAATCCCTCTATCCATCCACCCACCAATACAACTGCAGAAAGTGCTTCCCTGTCGTTTTCTTTAAGAAAGGCACTGGTAGACATAAATGTTTCAGAGATGATGTCCATGATTACATCACGGTTATTGATATTTTCCTCAAGCATCATCATCGTATTGTTGTCAATGGCATCGAGTATTCCAAGGCCGTTTGCCATTTCACGGGCTGCTTCCATATAATTAATTGAGGCCTGTGTTTGATCAAACAGGCTGGCAAAGCTAAGATCGGTAGTGTAAATACCTAAGTTAAGTGCCATGGCCTGATTAGTTGTATAATTTTCCACATTTTGTGTGGGATTCATCAGGTCCTCGTTGTATTTGGCGCCAGCGCTTTTGAGAATAATAGCAGTTTCAATGGGGGATGGAAGCGCATAAAAAATTTTTTTGGCATCAGAAATCTCATCAAAAATATCAGGATTGGCAATGAGGCTGTCTATTTGCAGATTGGCTTCCTCACTGACAGATTTGTCTGTATTACAGCCGGAAGAGAAAAGAAGAATTATACCGGCACTAATGGTTAATAAAGGTAGTAAAAGTTTATCCCGCATGATGGAAAGAAATTTAGTTTTTACAATAATCATTCTATACTTCAAGTAAAAATACCACATTTTTTTGATTTAAAAAACAAGCACTTCATACTTGTAAATCCTGTACTCTTAGATTTTAGAATGTATATACGGGAAAAGTCCTGATTGGTTTCCATTAAAAGCCATTTACTGAAAATCCGCCGTCGATATTTATACATTGACCTGTAATATAGGAGGCTATAGGCATGCAAAGATATGTTACCAGGGATGCAACTTCTTCAGGGGTGCCAATTCGGTTCAGTGGTGTTCGGGAAAGCACCTGCTGCAAATAATTATCGTCAGAAAGTACCTGGTTGGCCAGTGGGGTGGAGATATACCATGGTAATACAGCATTTACGCGTATCTGCTCCGGAGCCCATTCTACAGCAAGATTTCGGGTAAGCTGATTTATTGCCGCTTTTGTAATTCCATAATATGTACCAGTTTTTAAATGTGTGATACCTGCCACTGAAGAAACATTTATGACAGATCCATTTCCGGAACGGCACAGTAACGGATAGCATTGCCGGCACAATTCAAGTGTAGCAGTGAGGTTTGTATCTAATATTTTGCTTGATTCTTCAGGAGTATAAGAATTAAATGGTTTGCGAATATTTGTGCCTGCATTATTTACTAAAACATCCATTTTATTATACCGTCGTGTAAACTCACTTAAAATTTTTTCCCTCTCATTTGCTTTACTCACATCCGCAACTATATATCCCAATCTGTCTTCTACCTGGTTCTTTTCAACAAATGCATGGGTAGAATCAGCATCTCTTGCCACCACAATAACCCTGGCACCAAAGGAAAGCAGGCTTTTAGAAATTGCTTCTCCAATTCCTTTTGTTCCGCCGGTTACAAGGGCAATTTTATCTGTTAGCTGCCATTTTTCATTCATGATCAGGAATTTTCTTTTATGGGTCGGTAGAAGGTAAGCTTTCCTTTTTGTACTGTACTCAGGTCAAGTATACTTACACCTACTTTTCGTCCTGTATAAGCGGTATTCTGATGTGCAATTTCATAAACTCCTGGTTCTATTACGGTGTATACAATGGCAGTATGATGCTTCATTTCTTCATTATAAATGGTCATGTCTTTTACATACCGTACTTTTACATTTTTAAACTGAATAATGTCTCCGGGAAAAACTTCATCCTTTTCAGGGTCAATTTCTTTTCCATAAACATACATACCATCCCATTCAGCATTGTTCCTGTTCAGGGCCTGTGCTGCCAGATCCCAGCATTCTCCGCGGTCAACCTGCGTACCCATTACACTGTTTACATATGCCACAATTTTATTGTTTAAAGTGGGAATATCTTCCTGAGCCTTTGCATGTTGATTTAGAAAAAGAGGCGAATACAATAGCAGAAATAAAAAAATAAATCTCATGTTAATGAATTATTAGGTGCATAAAAATAAATAACGTAAGTTTTGGTGCCATATTTTATCCTGGTAAAGAAGATTTATAGATGTTTGTTATACGTTCGTTTTTAACCCGGGTTTGGTTAAGGCAGACAAAAAATCGGTTCAGGATGACCCCAATATAATAAGGACTACACCTACTAAAATACCTGCCAGTACGTAGGATTTTTGCCTGATATTCACCTCCTTAAAAAGAACAGCCCCGGCACTAAAAGAGATGATTACTGAACTTCTTCTAAGCAGTGAGAGAATGGAAATAAGCGCATCATCAAAAGATAATGCATAGAAATATGCAAAATCTGCAAGGGTTAAGGTTATGCCAATGAGAATTATTTGATATCGCCATTTAAATGGAAATTTTTTTCTTTTGGGAAACCAAAAAATAAAAAATACAGGTAATAAAACCAGCACCATATATACTGTAAACCATGCCTGTAACATTATGCGGTTCATTTCAATGATCAGATATTTATCATATAAGCTACTTACTGTACCAATGATGGTAGCCAAAAAGATAAAAATAACCCATTTGTTTCTAAGGAAATCAATACCCTCTTTTTTCCCACTCAGGCTAAAAAGATAGTAACTGATAAGGGTGATAATAAGGCCACCCCACTGTAAAAAGGAAAGCTGTTCATGAAATATGAGAATAGCGCCTAAGAGTGTCCACAAGGGGCCGGATGCCCGAACCGGGCTCACAATTGTTATGGGTAAATTTTTAAGACTAAAATATGCCAGCAGCCATGAGGAAGCAACAATTATGGCCTTTAAGAATATCATCAGATGCTCCGGTTTGTCGGGTATCGGCATTTCAAAGAAGGTATGTTGAATAATTGCTGGTTGGTATATTGAAATTAGAATAGCCGGGATAAACATTATGAGTGAAACTACCGTGGAATAAAATAACACAGGAATAACAGCATTGTCTTTTAATGATTCTTTTTTGAAAAGATCATAGATGCCCAGGAAAAAGGAAGAAATAAGACCGGGTATTACCCACATATAAAATCAGATTTAATAGCCAGCAAAGATATACAGTGCCGTGTAAAATAAAAAAGCCCCTGAAAGCGGGGCTTGAGAATCAAATATTTTATAATCTGATATTATTTCATTTTTTTGTAGACCTTTTCAAAATCTTTCAATGCATTATAAATGGAACGCGCCCAGTAATTGCGAAATCCGAACCCACCCGGTTCTGCAATCATTTCTTTGGTATAAAGTACTTCATTATTTCCATTGAAAAATGTAAACCAAATACTTCCTTCCTCCTCAGGCTTATTAAAAGACTCTACAATAAGGGACATATATATTTCTCCGTCTTCCAGATTTTGATATTTTTCCACAGCTTCTTTTATGTCCTGTTCATCTAATTGATAATCATCTGTAATTACGAGTCCATCAGCGGTAACTGCTTCGTTATACTCTGCCATGTATTCAGGATACTTTTCAACTTCCTTACCCCTTAAAAACTCCTTTATGTTATACTTGTCATATTCATCAAATAACAAATCGTTCCAACCAAAAGCAATATATTGTTTTGCAATGGTTTCAGGGTCACTGAAGCCTTCATCTCCAATCATTTTTACTTTGGTAAAGTCAATGCCAAGCCAATGTATTTCCGGGGCTGATTTGATCTCATTTTGAGCAAATAGAGAATTAATGGGCAATATAAATATCGCCAGTGTGAATTTTACAATTAAGTTTTTCATAGTTCTATCAATTTTTAATTTTTTTCAAACTTATGAAATTTGAGAACTAAAAACCATAGCAACTATAATTTTTTAGACTAATTAAAGCGATATTATTATGAGTAGCTAATTATGAAGGTTTAAAAGCAGAAGAAGCAGTTACTCAACATTATCTAAAAAAGGTTCCAACCCACACTCAACATTAATTGGGTGTTTCGCAAATCGGTAGCAAAATTATTGTCTCCCACTTCAACGCTCTCACCTAATTTACTTAAATTACCCTCATACTTAAGGTCAATGTAGAGTTTTTTCCCCAGATCCAGTCCTACTCCAGCCTGGTAACCAATAACAGCGTTATTATAATTTGTTTCAACCTGATTTGCTACATCTGCATTTCTGGCATCATCCGTGAGCAATAATGAAAAAACCGGTCCTACCTGAACGCGAAGAAATTTCGCAAATTTAAAACCGCCCATTACCGGCAGGTCTATTTTGTTGTACCTCAGCGTTCTGATATCGTTTACCAGGTTATCTGATTCAACAAGTACTTTTCCTCCTGAACTGGTAAAGAGTAATTCCGGCTGTACAAATACACTACCGAGTTGCAAACGAGTAAATGCACCAATATGGAAGCCGACAGCAGCATCTTCTGTAGAATAATTATAGGTATTACCATCTACAGTAAACCGCTCATCCACCTGTACTTTAGACTGGCTGATGCCAACTTTAGGGCCAAAACTTATTTGCGCTGAAGCCACACTTACGAGGAGGAATAAAAATAAAGTAGTAAATATTGCCGATTTCTTCATAATTTTGTTTATTTTAAAGGTTTTGCTTAAAGGAGCAAAAGTAATGCCAAGAAGGTATTGAACATGTAAAACGTATTTTTATCATTTAAGGTATGCACAGTACATCAGGTCAGGCAATATTTAATTTTCTTTATGTAAAGGATAAACCAGAACCTGCTGATCTGATTATAGGGTTTGGTCATTTTGATATGAAAATACCCGATACCTGCACCATGCATTATCAGCGGGGACTTGCTCCCAGGATATTATTCACAGGAGGAATAGGTGCAGGTTCTGCGGATCTGATTATGCCTGAAGCCAAAGCTTTTTTAGAACGCACCAGGAAAAGCGGCCCTTTTATACCAGAAGAGGCCGTGTTTTTAGAAGATAAATCAACAAATACGAGTGAAAATATTGTGTTCTCTGAAAAGGTGCTCGCTAATGCAAAACCGCCGCTGCACTTTGGTAAGGAAATTAAACGCATTATTCTTGTTGCAAATGCCTACCGGCAACTGCGGGTAATGCTTACCATGAAAAAGCACTTTCCTGATGTAAAGCTGATTAATTGCCCACCGGAAACTACTTATGAAAAACAAAAGCTTATGTATCAGCTTAAATTCCAAAATTTCGATGACTTGCTTATAGGTGAAGTAGACCGTATAAAAAATTATCCTGACAAGGGATGGATTGATAAAATAGATATTCCCCCCATTATTCTTGATATTATAAACAGAGAGAAAAAGCTTGATTTCTGATATTGATTTCATTCCCATATACCCTGGAACTAATGAAAAATGGTGGATGTCTTTCTACAATAAGTAGAGAGAATTCCACTGAATTTCTCAATTCTCTAAGCTCGTTTTCCCAAAATTTCAGATAAAATAATTATTATCCGGGACCAATTTATCGAATAGCAGCCAGTTTTACAGGGATTAAAGATATTCAGGTATGAAATACCATTTGCTGCGATAGGGTTTGGCACAATTTTGCTTCTGTATAAGTGATAATGATAACCCATAAAACGAAAACAATATGAAAAATACACTTATAATTATCTATGCTCTATTTTTTTCAATTTCCCTTTCTGCTCAGCAGAGCGAACAATTATTTGAAATAATAGACAATGATGGAAATCAAAAGATAGAGAAAAATGAATTTAAAAATTACATCTCCAGCTTTCAAAATGACTGGGACACCAATGATGATAATGCCATTGATAAAAATGAATTTGAAAATGTTTATTTGGCTATTGTAAACACCCAGCATGAAAGTAAAATGAATCGTAAGTGTTGTGAACAGGCAGCAGAGAAACCCTGTAAACACCATAAAGAAATGGGCCATGAAGCCATGAGGCATTCTGATGAGGATAAAGTTGCTGATCATACCTTTACCCATGATAAAACATCAGGACGCATGGACTCTGTATACCAGGACCCATACAACTATGCAGAAACCTTTTACGATACTGTTTATAATACTGAAGACTGGCATGTTTCTGATAATACTGATGCTGACTATGATGGATCTGCGATGACCAAAGACAAAGAGAAAATGCATAAAGAAAAAGTTGCCGATCATTCACAAAAAGCATTTACCTACTGGGACGAAGACAATAATGAACAGGTAACTGCCGAAGAAATAGCCTCTCATCTGTTTCAGATGATGGACGACAACAATAATGCACTAATCGATGAATCAGAATTTAAAGAATATGCTCCCTTATTTTTAGAGCAGACCGCTATGAATTAAGTTCCAAGATGTTTCTATTACTACTTATGTAAGAACTATTTTAAAAAACCACCTTCACAAAAGGGTGGTTTTTTAATTTATCCGGAATTCTGAATTATGATACCTTCAATTCTATACGGGTGCCAGAGGGTTCTCCATTTTCATCAACTAAATCCACAATATTCTGTTTTAATTTTTTGTTAAATAACCTGTTATATAAATCATAAATCTCTGAGCCAAGTGCAATTCCTTTGCCAGTACCTGAACTTTTATCAGCATTTGAACGTCCTACGCCATTATCTTCAATAAAAATAAATGTGCTGTTGTTTTTAGAAAAAACATTAATAAAAATATTGCCCAATTCTTCCCTTGAGCTTAAGCCATGTTTAATTGCATTTTCTACATGTGATTGAATAATCATGCGGGGAATTTTAATGTTTACATCAACATCATCCTCAATATTTACTGACCATTTAAGTTTATCACCATAGCGGAATTTTTCCAGCTCCAGAAAATTTTGCACGAATTCTATTTCCTCACGTATTGAATTCACCAGTTCATCCGCCGATTTGAGAGAAGAGCGTATAAGTTTTGATAGTTTTACAAGATATCTGTTGGCATCTTTGCTATTGGCCTGCAACAGCAAAGCACTGATACCATTGAGTGAATTAAAAATGAAGTGCGGATCAGCCTGGTTTAAGGAAGCTTTTAGCTGATGGCTGTATATTTGATCAACCAGATTCTGTTTGTTCTTCAAACGAATGCTGTATAATTTCTGAGAAAACAGGATTAAACCTAAAAAGAAGGCATAAATCATAGGCAGTAGAAGTACATTTACAAAGTAGTATGGATTTTTTGTAATCTTTAAAATATTGATCCCCTCATTAACTGCAACTCCAAGTAAGCGTATTTCTTTCCCCGAATAATTGAGTGGTGTAAAATTATACCCTTGAAAATCGGTGCCTAATGTAAGAACCTCCTTCAACCTTTGGCTGTATATTACCATTGCGGAATAATCACGATGGGCATAATTAACTAAATAGAAAGGGTCACCATCTAAAATGATTTCTTCTCCGTATATATTTGTTAAGGATTTTACATGATAAGTTTTAATATGGTTAAAATTCAAATCGTATTCGTTAACCTGGTTGCTATATCTATGATTGATAAATATCCGTTTTACCGTTTGAATACTATCATGAAAAATCACAAAGCGCAATTCTTTTTCCGGATCAGGAATGCTTAATGTATTTATCATGGAACCCTGATGAGATAGTAAAAAGCACTTAAGACTGTCCACCTTTGGATCATTATTGTTAACAATAGCCAGAATATTCGAATTTTTATTTCTGGGGGCAAGATATACATCTATCGAGGACTTGTAATTAACAGAAAGAGGTTCAAAAGCAAACTGAAGCTGATTGTTAAACGCAAAAAGATGGCTTTGCCAGTC
>JBEPYD010000090.1:0-11410 GCA_041641575.1 Bacteroidales bacterium | reverse complement strand
TTTTATTGAAAAAGTAGTTTTGCAACGGAGATTCAGAAGAAGTAGTAAAATTAATTCCATCCGCAAATCCATTGGCATCCTCGGTTACCTGCATGGGTATGGCACTTCTTATGTCAATATTGCTTTGTGCATTCAGGGTAAGTGGATTGTCTTCTGTATCAAGTGTAATATCAGAAGTTCGCGTATGCACATTTGCTGCACCCTGTAAGTATTTTAAGCGCCCCCCCACCCTGAGTTTTTCATTGTAGGAGGTTGAAACCGCAACAGAGAATTCAGTAAAAGCCTGTAAGGTTAGAAAAGAATTGCCCAGGTTAAAGTCGCGGGGTTGATCCTTGTTCAAATCCCAGTTTCCGTCCGTAGCTTTAAAAAAATCATCCGGAACACCGGAAGCTGTAAAAAGATGAAAAGCAATACGACCGGAGATATAATAGTCATCATATTCTAATCCACCCCCTAACAATGTTATATTTGAGGAAAAAGCCAGGCGGTTATTTCTTGATGCATTATCAATAAGTGTGTTGAAATCAATAAAATCATTTTCCTCTGCAAATGGCCGCTGGTATAAAAATTCTTTGTATGAAAATAAATTATTATGATAGCCATAATAAATAGAAGAAATAACCGGAAGCTCAAAAAAAGATTCACAATTAAGTCCTACCGCAGGATTGAGGTGAATAGATTGAGGTAATTTATGATTCAGGTATAATGTATTTATCTGGGCAGCACTTTTTAAAATGCATAGCAGGAGAATGATGAGTACTAAAAGGAATTGCTTTTTAAGCCACATTTTTTCCTCTTTTTTTAATAGTATGTTTATACGGATAATCCATATTAATTAAAATCATCAGTGGATCCCTCTACATCGAGCACAAGACCCAGTTGAACATCTAAAAAGTGATGGATATAAATTCCAACATTCGTGGGAGGAACCTTGTTATAACCTGTTGTTTGCAAGTAGGCCTTGCTGATGAGATAGGCTCCCTGCCGCCTGTAAATATCAAATTGTTCCCTGCTTATTTCTGTAATAACAGGATCATTTTTATTGGGGACTGTATTTGAGCCTTCAGTATTCGTCCCTTTAATAACGGGTCTTTCTGTAAAAAGCGAATCAATTACAGTAAAATCAGCATCAGTGATGTAGGCCTGAAAATGAAAATCTATTGGAAAGGCATTTACGGAATAAAAACGAAAAAATGCCCTTTTCACTTGCTCCGCATCCTCGGTGATAAAATCATTTATATTAAGTTGTACTGTGTCAGAGACAAGAATTCTACCCGCATATCCGTAAAGAGGCAAAATGAGTTCAAATCTGAATTTTGTCTGACTTGTATTTGAAATAAATTGCTGCTCCCGCAAATTTTCAGGATTTAAGCTTAACTGAGGAGCTATAGAAATCTCTTCTGGTGCAAATGCAGAAACCTCAGAAAAATTCCATCCATCATTTGTAATTATTAAACTGTCATTAACAGTTTGCCCCGTTTGCTGCAAAGCAGGATAGTTATATACCCATGGATTATTAGTGTCAGGCAGAGCATTCCCGGTAAATGGCTGCTGGCCGCCATCGCGTGTTTTACTTTCAAAGCTTATAAAGCCAATACCTGCAGGTGCTCCAATGGAATTTTCAGTAAAAATCTTAAGCACCGGACGGGCGAAATAAAAAGCACCCTGCGCATTATCTGTATAAAGATCAAGCAACAGCTCATCCTGGGGTACAGGAATGACATAATTACCAAAAATCCCATAAATGGTATGATAAGAAAAATTATGTAATGATATTTCATAATCCAGAATAGGACTTCCGGGGTTAATGCTTTCGCTAATTCCTGAGGGTGAAATCTCAGTCTCTATAATAAGTAAAAAAGCATTTTTTTGTTCCGGGCGGTTTTGTAATGTAAATATACTTTCTTCAGGAATCAGCTGAACAAGTTCGCTGTTGGCTGAAATGGTACGTTCAAAAGGAGTGCCTCCAACTGTAATATCCTGAGTAATTACCCGAAAAGAAATATTGCTGTTAAGGGAAGAAGTGGTTTTAATACTGAAACCAAATTGATCCAGAATAATTTTATTAATTTCAGTGTCATCAGAAGAAGGAATTAATTCCATCGGCAACCATAAAGAATCAGTAATTACGAATGGCGTAAGCAACTCATCAACCTGAATTACCTGCCCGGAAGTATTATTTACCGTGCGGCTTTCAAAAATGTTTCTAAATGAGAAAATATCTGATGCAATTGGTGTTTCAAAAGCTGTGGCATAACGTAATTCAAGAAGTCCCTCGTCTCCAATAACAATTTTTCCCTCAGATAAATCAGTGAAAAAATCGTTGGCCATAAATGTTTTATATCCAACAGGAACCCCTATGCCAGATTTATAATCGTATGAACTTTCCAGCTTACCAGAATCAAATTCCTCCTTTACACATCCGGTAAAGAGCAAAGCGAATAGAATTACTATAAATGCATGTTTTTTAACCATACTGTATTGTTGAAATATAAACAGAAAAAACGGTGAACTTGTTGTATTTATACAAAAAAAGAAACAAATTTCTTATAATGCGATTTACTAAACTTTGTTTAACCTATTATATTTGTTCATCAAGTAAAAACGAAACTTGATCAATATTTAAAATCATTTTAGTCGATGATCTCGTTTTTAGTATTAAAAAAGTATTAATTTAGATGTTGTAATTCAGGGGAAAAAATATAACGTGTAAAAAGCAATAAAAAAATGGAAAAAATTGAGATTAAATCAACTGCATCAACACCGGAAGTTTTGGCTGAACCAGGCAAAGGCTTAACCATAAAAGGCCGCTCCTTGCCGGAAGATCCGGTAACTTTTTATGCTCCAATAATAGAATGGTGCAAAAACTATTTAAAGCCCGGTGATGATATTTTATTCAAACTGGAATATTTTAATACCAGTACCTCAAAAATTATTTATAATATTTTGAAAGTAGCAGAAGAAAGTTTTGGAAAGGAATCAATTACCATACATTGGCATTATGAAGAAGGTGATGAAGATGGGTACGAATCCGGATTACTTTATCAGGATGAATTGCCCGGACTGAAATTTAATTTTCATGAATTTTCAGAATTGGAAACGTTATAAATAACATTCTTTTCTGATTTTTTAAAGAGGCATCCTTCCCGGACAGCCTCTTTTTTATGTCTTATTATATGCTGTTTATGTATTCTACAATAGTTAAACAACAAAATTTTCAGATAAATGATTTTTATCATTATTTTTAGAAAGGTATGTTAGCGTTGTATTCTTGATATTCATTCTTCAATCGTCTATTTTTAGCAACTATTATATAAAAGTTAAAAAACAGACTCTTCCATATCATTTGCATAACTAAAAGTATATGTTCCTTCCTCATAGACATTTAATGTTATCAAAATTTACATTGCTTCTGATAAGCCTGTGTATATTACGTATTCAGGGCTTTACTCAAGAATATCCTGATTTTTTCACCGTTGCAGATATAAAAAAGCTCGAAAAATCTGAAAGCAACAGGGAAAAAGCAGCTGCACTAACCCAGGAAGCAAACGAGTATTATGTCGAAGTTTATTCTATGCAGTCATCTGATAACGACAAAAAAACTGAAAAAAAGGCTGAAAAGCTTGAAAGAAAAGCCCTAAGCAAACATTTACAGGCGGCCTCCTATTTTGCTGATGCTAATGAAGTTAAATACAATGTATATCTCACAGCCCTACAAAATAAAATACAAGAGATAACGGGTGATGAGTTAAATCAGACGAAAGCAAAACTTCTTCTGGAACAGGCAGAAGAGTATTATAAAAGAGCCAAAGATATGCGCAGGGATGCTGCCCGGCTCAAAGAAGACAAGCAAAAGTATCAAAAACTTGCAGAAGCATTGGAATACGAAACCCTTGCCTTTGAAAAGCAGGATGAGATTATGGTTATACTATCGGTTCATACACCAACCCAAGGAGGGGTGCAATATCTTTCACCCGTTGCCAGCAGTGCCAATGCACCCACTGTTTTAAATGAAGACCAGCAAAAAGAGGTTGAAATAAATGAGAAACAATTGCAGGCTATTCTTGCCTCTTTAAATTCAAAATCAGAAAACGAACTTGATGCTGATTTCAGAAAAATAAATTATTCCAGTGCATCGAGCATTAAGGATAGCTGGTACAACTATTTATATGGATCTTACGAAACGGAGAATTTGGTGACTGAGAAACAACCGGTTGCAGAAGATCAATTACCCAATGCATTAGCACAAGAAACGGTAGAAGAAAAGGATGTAAAAGATATAAATGAGCAGACCTCTCCCGAAGTCAAAACTCCTCCTACACCTGTTGAAGCACCGGCATCCTCAGAATTGCCAATAGCTATTGCGGAAAAAGAGCAAGAGGCTCCTGCAAAACCTGCAACCATACCGGAAACTTATCGTATTCAGATTGCAGCTGACAGAGAACCACTGACGCAACGCACCCTGCAACAACTTTATAAAGGAGACAAAAAAATTAGCATTATCAATGAAGATGGTTATAATAAATACAGCATAGGTGATTTTGACACATTTGAAGAAGCGGAAGCTTATAAAACCAAAATGGGCATCCCCAATTCGTTTGTAGCAGCTAACATACCGGATCAGGAACAAACTCCCGTGGATATAAAACCACTGGCTGAGGAAAAGCCCACTCCAAAAGCCCCGGTTGAAAAGAATCAGGTGAAAGAAGTCAGTAATAAAGGAGTGGATGATAATCAAATAATTTTTAAGGTTCAGATTGCCGCCAGCAAAGTTCCTGTAAGCAAACAGCAACTAAGATCTATTTATAAAGGAGAACATACAATAACCATGTTTGAGGAGGATGGATGGTATAAATATGCCATCGATGTTACCAATGACTATACTGAAGCGGTAAAGGTGAGGGATGAGACTAATATTAAAGGCATTTTCATCGCGGCTTACCTGCATGGAGAAAAGCTTAAATTATATGAAGCCAGGAAACAAACCGGCAAGTTTAATGATAACGGTATTCAGTTTTATGTGCAGATTGCAGCCAGCAAATCAAAGATGAAAGATTCCCAGTTACGCAGAGTTTACAAAGGAGACCTTGATATTGTTGAATTTTATGAAGATGGATGGTATAAATACCGGGTTCCAGCAGGAAGCACATATGCAGAGGCCAGCAAACTTCGCAAAAGTTTAGGTATAAAAGGAGCATTTATATCAGCATATAAAGACAATAAAAAAATACCTGTACAAGAGGCTATTCAAGAATCTTACAAATAACTACAGAAAATAAAATGTATAACCAAATATCTATACGTATGAAAACGAAGATTTTCTTTCTTTTGAAATCAGCAGCTAAACTGACTGTAATATTGCTTTTATTCTCTTCTTGTCTTTCTCAAAAGAAAGTACGTCTGCTGCAGGAAAAAGCTATACAGGATGTATCTTCACAGATAAATAATCCTGGAGCCAATACTTACCTGCTCAGAAGTGGTGATCATCTATACATTAAAGTATATAGTGTGGACCCTAAAACAAGTAAACTTTTCCAAACAGATTTTCCCATAAATTATACAGGAACATATTTGTTCTTAAATAGTTACCCTGTTGATAAGGATGGGTATATCAATTATTCATTTATTGATAAACTATATGTTAAAGGACTTTCTGTTGACCAGGTAAGGAATATGCTTCAGGAGACTATAAATGAATATTTTAATGAAGCCACAGTTTATGTAAGGCTGGTAAATTTCCAGGTAGCAGTGTTGGGTGAGGTTAACAGTCCGGGAAACTATACCCTGGATCAGGACCAGATCAATATTTTTCAGGCTGTGGGTTTGGCCGGAGGCATAAAAGAGTTCGGAAACCGTGAAAAAGTAACCCTTATCAGGCAAACCGTGGGAGGTTCAGAGATTCATTACCTGGACCTCACAGATAATGGAATACTACAATCAGAATTCTATTACCTTATGCCCAATGACATGATATATGTTGAACCATATCCAAGTCAGGCATATGCCTTCTCTAAATTCCCATATACCATTGTATTTGGATTTTTATCCGTTTTTGGAGTAGCATTATCCATCATAAACGTACTAGGGCCATAATTGAATTTGGATTAACATATTCGGGAATTGATGACCGATTGATGCATTGTTAAAAAATCTGGAATGCATAAATATATACGAAAGTGATTAATACCAGGCATTTAACGGCAATATACTATTAAAGTACGATTTTAATTATTTTGTAAAAAAACATAAAATAACTTTCTGTGGCCGACCATCTTCAGGATTTTCAGAATGAAGAACAAATAAATATCAAAGAAATACTTTTTAAGTATTTAAGATACTGGAAAGTATTTCTTATTACTATTCCCCTGGGTATTGGAATAGCATATTTGTTAAACCATTTTACGCCACCGGTTTATCAAATATCTGCAAAAGTCCTTTTACAGGAAGAAAAACAATTGTTCGATCCGGAATCTATCATTGGAGGTAGCTTATTTGGAAATGACCCAGGGTATAAAATTCAAAACGAAATAGGAATTATTACCTCCAAGGCACTCACAAAAAAGGCGCTAAAACCTTTAGACCTGCAGGTAAGTTACTATTATAAGGAAAATTTTCTTCAAAGGGATTTATATCCCGCAAAACCATTCCTGGTAATGCCGGACACACTGCACCCACAAGTGGTTAACACGGTCTTCAATATGAATTTCTTTGGAACTGATAGTTTTGAAATTTGGACTGAATGCGAAAATATTGTATTATATAATTTTCAGGAAAATTCCTCTGAATTCATACAAGAACCCTATCGTTTTCATACCCGGGCAGCTTTTACCGATACCATTGCCACACCCTATTTTCGGTTTATTGTTTACCTGAACACCCCTGTACCTTTAAGTGAGGCAGAAGGAGAGTATTCTTTCAGGTTTAATTCTGTTTCAGCCCTGGTAAACAGATTCAGAAGTTTTGATGTTACCCAGATTCCAAGCTCAACAATTTTACGCATCACCACCCTGAATAACAATGTTAAACTCGCGGTAGATTTTTTAAATGCACTAACAAATGCCTATCTTCAGAAGGGTATTGAAAGAAAAAATCAAATAGCAACCAACACTATTCAGTTTATTGATAACCAACTCACAGATATTACCGATTCACTTACCGTTTCTGAAAAATCGCTGCAGGATTTCAGGTCTTCCCGTAGCCTGATGAACATGGATTATCAGGCACAGCAAACCCTGCAAAAACTTGAGGAAATCCAAAATCAAAAGGCTGAACAATCCATTCAGCTCAGGTACTTTGAATACCTTGACAATTATCTTCGTAACCAGGACGAGGGAGAAGCATTGGTTGCTCCATCCGCGATGGATGTTGCAGACCCCCTCTTACAAAGCCTGTTAATGGAGCTTACTGCCATGTATAGCGAAAGATCAGAACTGGAGGTAAATTCGATAAAAGACAACCCCGTATTAGCATCATTGAACAGGCGTATTGAGGATAAGAAAGAAGCCATACTTGAAAGCCTTTCAAACATTATTGAATCTGCAAAATTAAATATTGAGGAAGTAGATAAAAGAATAAATACCATTGCTACCAGTGTTAGCCAGTTGCCTCAAACAGAACGTGAACTTTTTAATATTGAAAGGAAGTTTAAGCTGAATGATGCTTTATATACTTTCCTTATTACCAAACGCTCTGAAATGCAAATTTCAAAAGCCTCCAATTTACCCGTAAATGAGGTTATTCAGCCGGCTGAAGCTTCTGATTATGTGCTTACAGCCCCTAAACCAAGAACAAATTATGCCATTGCCCTGGTACTTTCATTTGGCATTCCGGCTTTGATTATCTTTCTCATTGAATTTTTTAACGACCGCATCACTTCCAACAAGCAAATAGAAAAAATAACTGATAATCTGATTCTAGGGCATATCATCCATAGCAATAAAAACGAAAGTACAACTGTTCTTTCTCATCCAAAATCGCTCATTACTGAATCATTCCGTAATATCCGCACAAACTTGCGTTTTGTAGCCAATGAACATACAAAACATACTGTTCTAATTACGTCTTCAATGATGGGTGAGGGTAAAAGTTTTATATCTGTGAATCTGGCCTCAGCTTTTGCCATGAACAACAAAAAATGTATTATTCTTGGATTCGACCTTCGGAAACCAACATTGCATAACTACTTTAATGTAGAAACTGAAGAAGGATTAAGCACATTTTTAAGCGGAAACTGTAACCGTGATTCTATCATTCAAAAATCTGAACATGAAAATCTGGATGTGATAATTTCCGGTCCGGAACCTCCAAATCCCACAGAACTTATTTCTTCGGCAAGGACCAAAGAATTATTTCAGCATCTGAAAGAAACCTATGATTATATCTTTATTGACAGCCCACCAGTAGGTTTGGTAACAGATGCATTGTTACTGGAAGAATTTGCAGATGTAAAAATACTCACCGTAAGACATAACCACAGCAGGGAACGGGTTTTTGAAAATACCATTCGTGAACTTGACCGCAGAAACATTAAAAATGTAAACATCCTCATCAATGATATCAGGGTAACGGCAAATTCATATGGCTATGGCCATGGTTACGAGTATGGGTACGGATATGGGTATGGATACCAGAAAACCTGATTAAAATATTACCCTGTTTCCCATCTCTTTAGATAATGAACGCTTAAGATTATTTAATGCCATTAGTTTAAGCGAACATTGTTTGATTCCTTCAGAATCATTATTTTTTTGTGCAACCTGAAACTCGCGCTTAACCTGGTCAAGCATTTTTTTTACCTTTGTCCCCTTAAATGCCATTACACATTGTGGCACCAGAAATTTAAGTTTCATCTCTTCGGTTTCCACATAAGTTTCATTTTTCAGCCATATTTTGCTCAAATTGGGTGTGGGCCCCAGCAAATCAGCCGCTGTATGTGAAATATCGGCCTCTGCACTAGTAGTAAAAAATCGCTCTGTGGGAATATTATCAGCCACTACAGCCTCAGAATACATTTTAAAAATTCTTTTATAAACAGGATGTTCAAGCTCCAACTCATCGGCCAGAATTTCATTAACGATAAACCTGGCCACCTTAAGCGAATGGTCCTGCCCCTCAGCTGCTTCAATATTCATTTCCTTATCTCCGTAATGAAGTAATAACCGGATGAGCTCGCGCTCAATAGGGAATTCATTTCCTGAAGCTGGCTGTTCCTGTGTTGATGAGAATTTAGGAGCAGTTGTAAAGGTATTTTTTTCCACACCAGCTTTTCGTTCAAATTTCTTACGTCGGGCTTTACCTACTTCAGAATAAACAACTTCTTCCTTAACTTCAAGCAGTTTAGTTACCTCTCGGATATACTCTGCCCGTACAATAGCATCGGGAACCATGGCAATGCTCCGCACAATATCACTGATCAGGGTAGCCCTTTTTACGGGGTCAGTTCCGGCTTTTGATAAAAGCAACCCGGTTTTAAAAAGAATAAAATTTTTCTCATTTTCCTGGATATAAGCCTCCATGGCGGAAAAGCTCTGGCTTTTGGCAAAAGAATCCGGATCCTCTCCTTCGGGCAGGGGAATTACATTAACATTCATACCCTCTTCCAGGATAATATCTATTCCCCGAAGCGAGGCTTTTATCCCAGCCTCATCACCGTCGTATATTACCGTAAGGTTATTGGTAAAACGTTTCACCAGGCGCACCTGTTCAGGTGTAAGTGAAGTTCCAGATGAAGCAACCACATTTTCAATGCCATGCTGATGTAGCGACAATACATCTGTATAACCTTCGGTAAGGAAGCATTTATCTTTTTCTACAATGGATTTGCGCGCCTGAAATATACCATATAAAATTTTGCTTTTATGATATATTTCTGATTCAGGTGAGTTTAGGTATTTTGCTGTTTTTTTGTTGCTGCGAAGTATGCGACCTCCAAATCCAGATACTTTTCCGGACAATGAATGGATGGGAAATATAACCCTTCCTGAAAATCTGTCGAAAATATTCGTGTCACGCTCTATGCATAATCCCGTTTTTACCAGGAATTCTCTTTTATAGCCATTTTTAAGTGCTGTTTGTGCAAATGAATCTCTTTTATCAAGCGCATATCCCAGTTGAAATTTTTCAATTATTTCTTTACGGAAACCTCTCTCTTTTAAATATGAGAGCCCCACAGAAACACCTTCTTCATGGTTAAACAGGTTATTTGAAAAAGTAGATTGAGCAAAGGCCGAGAGCACAAGCATACTTTCGCGTTCATCTTTCTTTTCTGCCTCTTCCGGTGTGGCCTCCTTTTCCACCACCTCTATGCCGTACTTCTTTCCCAGGTATTTTAATGCTTCGGCATAGCTCATATGCTCAACATCCATCACAAAGTTTACGGCATTCCCGCCCTTGCCACATCCAAAACATTTATAGATGCCTTTGGCAGGAGAAACGGTAAATGAAGGTGTCTTCTCATTGTGAAAAGGACAAAGACCAAGGTAATTTACGCCCCTTTTCTTTAACTGAACAAAATCGCTCACCACATCCACCACCTCAAGGCTGTCGTAAATCTTTTCTATGGTTTGTTGTTCAATCATTTATAGCTGTTTCTTTTTACATGAAAATAGCAGTTGCTGCCATGGTAAAGTTAATCATTTTTCAGGTGGTGTGCCGGCTTTAAGAATGAAACATGATGCACCGGTCAAAAGAAAAAAGGTTCTCTGTACCCCCTTCTAAAGGCAAAAAGTTGCCATATCACTACTAATTTGGTAATTTTGAGGGTGAAGAGTTCATTCATCAAAACCATAAAAAATTGAAAAATTTAGTTGTATTAACCGGAGCTGGCATAAGTGCCGAAAGCGGACTTAAAACCTTCCGCGATATGGGAGGCTTGTGGGAGGAGTATGACGTGATGGAGGTGGCAAGCATAGAGGGATGGGAAAAAAACCCTGAACTGGTGCTTGACTTTTACAATCAGCGCAGAAAACAAATGCATATGGCAAAGCCAAACAACGGCCACATTGTATTGGCAGAATTGCAGGAACATTTTAATGTTGAAATCATCACTCAGAACGTAGATGACCTGCATGAAAGAGCCGGTAGCAAACAAGTTCTGCACCTGCATGGCGAACTTAAAAAAGCCCGGAGCAGCATTGATGAAACGGATATATTTGAAGTTGAAGGTGATGAAATAAAATGGGGCGAAAAATGTAAAAAAGGTTCCCAAATTCGTCCACATATTGTATGGTTTGGCGAAATGGTACCCGCTATGACAATTGCCAATGAAATAATTCGCACTGCAGACTATTTTGCAGTTATCGGCACCTCCTTAAATGTTTATCCTGCCGCAGGATTGCTTTATATGGTTAAACCGGATATTCCGAAATTTCTGATAGACCCTGAAACAATTTCTGTGGGAGATATGCAAAAC
>JBEPYD010000089.1:0-11412 GCA_041641575.1 Bacteroidales bacterium | reverse complement strand
CCTGTAATAAACAGTGATGAGCATTTCAGTATGCTTTCAAAAGCTCAGGTACCTTATGTAATGATAGACAGATACCTGAATTCTCTGGATGCAGATTGTGTTGTCACCGATAATAAACGCGCCAGTTTTGAACTTGTTAATTTGCTGATAAAGAAGGGGTATAAAAGTATTGGTGCTGTGGCATATGAAAATCATCTTTCTGTAAATCGTGACCGGCTTGAAGGTTATAAAGAGGCCCTGGTGTACGCCGGCCTGCCGGTAAATGAAAATAATATTTTTTTTACCGGATATGAGACCACAAGTCAGAAAGTAAATGAACTTCTGAATTACAGTATGGAAAAAAAAGTAGAGGCCTTGTTTTTTATCAATAACCACCTGGGAATTGAGGCGCTGAAAATAGCAAAAGATTTGGGTGTTCAAATTCCTGAGCAGATAGCCATGGTGGGGTTTGACAACCCGGAAGCCTTTGAAGTATCTGAACCCGGCGTCACCTGCTACCAGCAACCCATGGAGGCACTTTGCCATAAAGCCATGCAGTTGCTGATGCAACGCTTGAATGATCCGGATAAACCCACTGAAAAAATATTATTAACTGGTAAAATTATTCACAGAAATTCAATTTAATGCTAAATCGATAAAGTAAAACATTATGAGCAACAGATTAATAGGAAGACTTCCAAAAGTAGGCATACGCCCGGTAATTGATGGCCGTGAACAAGGTGTAAGGGAATCACTAGAACAACAAACCATGAATATGGCAAAAGCCGCCGCGGAGCTTATTCAAAAAAATCTTAAATTCCCCAGTGGGGAAAAGGTAGAATGTGTTATTGCCGATACCACCATTGGAGGAGTGGCAGAAGCGGCTTTGTGTGCCGATAAATTTGCGCAGGAAGGTGTGGGCGTTTCTCTCACCGTTACGCCATGTTGGTGTTATGGCACAGAAGTAATGGATACAGACCCTTTAATTCCTAAAGCTGTTTGGGGGTTTAACGGAACGGAACGTCCGGGAGCAGTTTACCTGGCTGCCGCCCTTGCCGGATATGCGCAAAAAGGCTTGCCGGCTTTTGGTATTTATGGGCATGATGTGCAGGATGCCAATGACACTGATATTCCCGCAGATGTCAGCGAAAAATTACTACGCTTCACACGTGCAGGTTTGGCAGTTGCGCAAATGAAAGGCAAATCCTACCTCTCCGTTGGTTATTCTTCCATGGGTATAGCCGGTTCAATGGTAAATCCGGAATTCCTGCAGGATTTTCTGGGCATGCGTGCTGAGTTTGTGGATATGAGTGAACTTGTAAGGCGGCTGGAAGAAAATATCTTTGACCAGGTAGAGTTTAAAAAGGCCCTGGCATGGACAAAAGAAAATTGCAAAGAGGGGGAAGATGTTAATGAGTCCGCAAAAAAAGCAGACAAAACCCGAAAAGAATATGAATGGGAAACAGTAGTAAAAATGACACTGATTATCAGGGACATGATGATTGGTAATCCCAAACTGAAAGAACTGGGCTTTGGCGAGGAATCGCTTGGGAGAAATGCCATAGCAAGTGGTTTCCAGGGGCAGCGTCAGTGGACAGACCATTTTCCAAACGGAGATTTTGCAGAAGCCATACTGAATTCCTCCTTTGACTGGAATGGCATACGTGAGGCATTTGTGGTGGCCACGGAGAATGATTATCTCAACGGTATTACGATGCTTTTCGGGCACCTGCTGACAAATACAGCGCAGATATTCAGTGATGTGCGCACTTACTGGAGCCCTGAAGCCGTTGAACGCGTAACCGGAAAAGCGCTTACAGGTCTGGCAGAAAATGGCATCATCCACCTGATCAATTCCGGAAGTACAACTTTGGATGCCACAGCCCAGCAACGAAATGAAGCAGGAGAACCAGCCATGAAACCCTATTGGGAAATTTCAGAAGAAGAGGCTCAAAAATGCCTCGACAACACCCTGTGGCCCCAGGCTGATCGTGGTTATTTCAGGGGTGGCGGTTATTCATCGCAATTTAAAACCGCTGGCAAAATGCCCGTAACCATGGCAAGGGTGAACCTGGTAAAAGGAATTGGACCAGTGCTTCAACTGGCAGAAGGATGGACCGTGGAATTACCTGAAGAAATTCACAAAGTGTTGGATAAACGTACAAATCCAACCTGGCCTACCACATGGTTTGTACCAAGACTTACAGGATCTGGCGCGTTCGCTGATGTATATACAGTAATGAGTAAATGGGGTGCCAATCATGGAGCCATCAGCTATGGACATATTGGTGCAGATCTAATTACCCTGGCAAGTTTACTCCGTATTCCGGTAAACATGCACAATGTTGAAGAAAAAGATATTTACCGGCCTGCAGCCTGGAATGCCTTTGGAGGTGACCCAAACCAACAGGATTTTAATGCCTGTAAGGCTTATGGACCGCTATACGGATTTAAATCATAATTTTTAATCAATTTTTCCCTGCCGGAAATCCGGCAGGGTTTTAAATTTCCTCTTATGCAAACCAAGCAACCTGTAATAAGTAAAAAACTGCTGCTACCTTTCATTTTAATTACCTCCCTGTTTTTTATGTGGGGCCTTGCCAACAATATGACGGATACATTGCTGGCAGCATTTAAACGCATTATGAGCATGAGTGATTTTCAGACCTCCTGGATTCAAATTGCTTTTTACGGCTCATACTTTTGCCTTGCCCTCCCGGCAGCTCTTCTAATTAAAAAATACACTTATAAAACGGGTGTGCTGACAGGTCTGGGATTGTTTGTAGCAGGTGCTTTGCTTTTCTATCCTGCCAGCCAAACCATGGTGTATGGACATTTTCTGGCAGCTTTATTTGTTTTGGCCGGAGGTTTGTCTATTCTTGAAACCTCATCTAATCCTTATGTGATTACTATGGGATCAGAAGAAACCGGTACGCAACGTTTAAACCTTGCGCAATCTTTTAATCCCATCGGATCAATTACAGGGGTGTTTTTAAGCAAGTATTTTATCCTGGCAAACCTCAACACGGCATCTGAAGCAGAACGAGCCCTGATGCCTGCCGGGGAATTACAGGAAATCCAGGCTACAGAATTGAATGCTGTAATGGGACCCTACGTGGGAGTAGCTGCTATTTTGCTTCTGGTATGGATTGCCATTGCCATAACAAAAATGCCTGAGGCAAAGGAAGAAGATCAGCACAACACGGACTTTTTCGGCACGTTAAAGCGGCTGATCCACAATAAGAACTACCGCCAGGGCGTAATGGCCCAGTTTTTTTATGTTGGGGCACAAATAGGTGTTTGGTCATTTACCATAAGGTATGTAATGCTTGAGTTGCAGGTAAATGAGGAGCAGGCATCAACATATTACCTTGCTGCCCTGATACTTTTTACCATAAGCCGGTTTCTGTTTACAGGTTTAATGAAATTTGTTAAACCCGGTGTTTTGCTCACGATTTCAGCTGTGCTTGCCATTTTAAGCACCCTTTTTGTAGTGTTTGGCAATGGATACTTTGGTGTAATATCACTCGTGGCTATTTCAGGATTTATGTCTTTAATGTTTCCCACCATATATGGCATTTCCGTAAGAGGACTTGGGACTGACACAAAAATAGGAGGGTCGGGATTAATTATGGCCATTCTTGGTGGTGCTGTCCTTACAGCCATTCAGGGACAGGTGTCTGATTTAACCGGAAATATCCATTATGCCTTTATTGTGCCAGCATTATGTTTTGTAATTATAGCCGGATATGGCATGGTAGCTGCAAAAAGAAATACGGAATAAGCAGCTGGAATGTTCGTAATATCCATTATTGGTTGCAAATAGCTGCTTATAGACGCCTGGAGAGCCAATAAATGATCTGCCGCTCTTCCAGATTTGCAATCTGGAAGTCATAAGATCAAGGATTTTTAATCCTGTAATCAATAGTGCGGGTTTTTGGAACCGGAGATAGATTGTATTTATAAAAGCGCTTAATAGCATACAAAGTAACTGCTAAATATTGAAAAGATTAAATGAAATATGGATTACAAATCCATGGATATTGGCTTTCGGATTGCAAATCCGAAAGAGCTGATGTTGAGTAACACAGCACAAGTTGGTGGTTATAGACGAACACTTTAATTAGATAATTCTGCCTGAGTAGAACTATCAGGCACAGGAATGCGGGCAGCACCTTCTACCTCAAGTTTGTGTCCGTAATTTTTTATATTTAAAATCTCAAAGGGTGCATCACTTCCTTTTAAAAAGTCATTTATTTTAAAATAAATATATGAACCTTTAAGTGAAATCAGATTTTCGGGGCTCATAATATCATCCTCGGAATCCTCCATGCCTTTGGTAATAATTTTATATCCTATCCGGAGAATAATACGCTTTATAAATCTGCTTATAAAGTTTGAAGAATACACTTTTATCACCACCTGACCATTGGTATAATCCATAATACCAAGCCTGATTTTCTTTTTAATCTTAAAAAAAGCGACATCAATATCCTTTATCAGTAAAGATATACCGTTTCTTTCTGCAAAAATAGAAATATCAGGTTGATCATTGTCTTCTTCTCCCTGCTTAACAAAATAGTTGCCAATTTCGGCTATTTCCTGGTATGAGATTGTAAATACCATATCTATCAAATATATTATGAAGCTGATGCAATGGCATGCATCTCTTCTTCTGAAAGTTCAAAGTCAAATATTTCCATGTTGCTTTTTCTGTGTTCAGCTCCGGCAGCTTTTGGAATAACGGATACGCGTCCATGTTGTAAAAGCCAGCGAAGGGTTACCTGCGCTTCGGATTTGTTATGCGCATCGGCAATTTCAGAAATTGTTTTATCCTTAAAAACTTTTCCTTTGGCTATAGGCGTGTAGGCAGTAAGGAACATGTTTTTTTCCTTCACCTTTTTCAGATTTTCATGTTGGAGCTTATAGGGATTAAATTCTACCTGGTTGCAAACCACGCGGGTTACATTAAGGGATTGTTCCACCAGTTCCGGAGAAAAATTACTCACCCCAAGCTGCCGTATTTTACCCTGATCCTGTAACTTTTTCATGGCACCCAATACCCTTTCTAAATCCATGTTTGGCGAAGGCCAATGGATGAGCAACAGATCAACATAATCAGTGCCCAAATTTTTCAGGCTGTTTTCGGTTACGGAAGGTATGCGTTCCGGATCCAGCTCTGAAGGAGCAATTTTTGTAACCAGGTAAATATCCCCTCTTTTCACACCTGACTTTTTAATGCCCTCTCCTACTTCTGTTTCATTTCCGTACATACGGGCAGTGTCTATGTGCCGGTAACCCATTTTTAATGCATCACTTACACCCTCAACACAAGTGTTGCCTTTAATATCCCAGGTACCATAACCCAGTAAAGGTATTTTTACATCATCAATTGTTATATGCTGTTCCATAGTTTGCCAATTTTATAAGGTATCTAATAATGAAACAGATGTAAACTGAAATAGTTTGTGTGGAGAGACAATCTTTTACCCGGGTAATTCTTTGGTTAAAACGTACCAGTTCTGATTCAGATCAACAGTTTCAATCGCATTTTCATGGAGGTATTCTTTCCACTCACTATCAGGATGAAGTCTAATAGAAAAACCATTTACAAAAACTTCCACCGGTAGATTAAAACCTTCAACTATGTTGCTCCACCGGTACATCAGCGTGTTTCCTTCTTTTTTGTATTCAAATTCCGGAATACGTGTATCCTGAAAGTACTGTTTAAAAAAAGCAGACAATTCAATGTCTAGCTTTAGAGACATAAAAAGTAAAATATCTTCAGCAAGAACTGTCTGGTGGTAAAATTCCCTGTTCATATTCCTTAAGGTTTCCCGCCATAAAGAATCGTTATTTACAATGCTGCGCAGGGTATGGAGTGCATTGGCTCCTTTATAATACATATCGCCAGAGCCAGATGTATTTACATGGTAAGGGCCCTGCACAGGACGGTCATTCTTTATATTTTCCCTGGTTCCGATAACATATTCTGAAGCAGCCAATGTTCCGTAATGGTAATCAAGAAACAGATTTTCCGCGTAAGCGGTAAAACTTTCATGTATCCACATATCAGCAACATCGGCATTTGTTATGCTGTTGGCAAACCACTCATGACCTGCTTCATGAATGATGATAAAGTCAAAGGTGTATCCCCAGTTTGTGGCGCTTAAATCACGCCCAAGATATCCCATTTCATATTTATTTCCGTATGTTACTGCACTTTGATGTTCCATGCCGGCATAAGGCACTTCTATTAGTTTAAAACCATCATCGTAAAAGGGGTAGGGACCAAACCAGTACTCAAAGGCCCTAAACATGCGTGGTACCTCCCGCGGGAAAAGCGCTATGGCTTTTTTCAGATTTTCCGGCAGCACATAATAATTGCAGGGTATAATGCCCGCTTCACCTGCATAAGTATCAGAAAAGTGAGCATACCGGGCTATGTTCAGGTTAACCGCATAATTATTGATGGGATTTGAAACAAACCAATGAAATGTACGCTTTTCTGCATTTTCCTCAATAGATCTCAAACTTCCATTGGCAACTGCTGTGAGAGCAACCGGCACCCTAACACTTATTAACATGCTATCCGGCTCATCATAGGGATGATGTTTGCCCGGCCACCACATAGAAGTACCACTTCCCTGGCTGGTACTTACTACCCATGGATTTCCCTTAGAATCTTTCGTCCACGTAAAACCTGCCTCCCAGGGAGGATTTTTTGCAACTTCCGGTTTTCCTTCATATGCAATTTGAACAAAATATACTTTTCCCGTTTCCAATTCTTCCGGAACTGACACATAAATTATATTGTTCTTATGGGTATATTCCAGGTTTTGCTCAGCAAAAGTTACAGCCGTTATTTTGAGGGCATCCTGTAACTCAAGTTGCATTTTACCGCCGCTTTTAAGAACCCTGAAATAGATTTTGTTTGTACCGGCAATGTGTTTTTTCCCGGGATTAACATCAACCATCAAATGATAATATACCAGGTCCCACCACTCCCGTTCAGGCGTTATGCTGCCGGCAATGGAATCGTGGCGGTTAAATTCCTGTGCAAAAAAAGTAATATTTACAGCAAACAGAAAGACTGAAAACAGGAATAATTTTCTCTTGAGTAGATTCACATACATTTGCATAGTTTTCCTAGTACTTAACCTTTTAAAGCTTGCTCCAAATCATTGATCAGGTCGGGCAAATCTTCAATGCCTGCTGAGAGACGGACAGAGGTATCCCGAATGCCCTGCTCACTTTTCTGCGTATCACTAAATTCGCAATAGATGGTAGATTCCGGATGAATAATAAGACTTCGGTTATCATTCAGATTTGTAGCACGTTTGATAATTTGCAACCGGTCCATAAACTGAAAACATTTTTCCCTGTTTTCAAGGTCAAAAGTTAAAAGTCCGCCAAAAAGACCGTTAAACTGTTTCTCAGCAATGGCTTTGTTCGGATGCGAGGACAAACCCGGATAGCTTATAAATTTTACCTGCTCCTGCGATTGAAACCACTGAGCCAAACCCAGCGCATTCCTGCAGGTTTTTTCCACCCGCAAGGTAAGTGTTTCCATTCCCAGGGTGAGTAAAAATGCATTGTGTGGAGAAAGACAAGCTCCAAAATTCCGGAAAATTTCTTTTTTTAATCTTGCCAATAGTGCATTGGCTCCCGTTTTTTCGTGCAGGCTTTCCAGCGTGGGATTCTGGGACCAAAGATATGTTCCATGGTCGAGTATGCAACCGCCAATGCCGGTGCCGCCGCCAGAAAAGTATTTTGTCGCCGACATTACTTCAACATCAATGCCTGCAAGTTTTCCCTGAAACATTCCCGGAGGCGTTAAGGTAGTGTCAACAATGAGCGGAACGTTACGCGCATGGCAAAAATCAGCAAGCCCGGAAATGTCTACCACCTGCAACTGAGGATTTGTAATTGTTTCACAAAAAACACCCCGGGTCTTTTCATCAATTAATTTATTTAACTCCTGTTCTGATTCCATATTGGCAAAACGGATATTTATTCCAAGGGCAGGTAGCGTGGTATTGAATAATGAATAACTGTTGCCAAATAAAAATTTGGAAACCACCAGGTTGTCACCGCTTTTGCAGAGTGCCATGCAGGTGTTGGCTATGGCTGCCATTCCTGAGGCAACTGCTACTGCAGCGTGGGCTCCGGTAACAGATTTCATCATACGTTCAAAATGCTCTACGGTAGGGTTTGATCCACGTGTATACTGGTGTGCCTTTTCCTTTCCCTGAAAAGCATTGGCAATCGCTTCGGAGGTTTCAAACGCATAGGCAGCGGTATCGTAAACAGGAAACCGGATGGCATGATAAACATCTTCCTTTTCTGCAGGTTGATGCAGAATACGGGTATTAATTCCTTGCATAAATATTCATTTATAAAGATTTATCTGACGAAGATAAGTCTTTTATAGAAAAATTACCTGCGTAGAAATATTTCAGACAGAATTATACCCGATGGGGAACAAATGTGCGCAACTGTGTATTAAGGTTTAACAAGCCATGCTTTTGCTCTTTCAATATCATCAAATGGTTTCAGGGCACCTTTTCCTATCACAGCATTATATGCGGTGAGCAGGATTTTTCTACCTGGGCTGTCTATCCCAACAATGGCACGTTTTTTCGCCAATTTAGGGGTTTCTTTGGCAATTTTTTTGGCCTCCTGAAGGTATTTGGGTGTTACGTAAGCACCTTTAACATTGGTAAGCTGATAATATTCTTTGTTCTCTTTGATAATGATTTCCTGCGCCTGCTTTAATATGTCAATCATTTCATCATCACTCTTAGTTCCTTCATAATCAATAAAAAGAATTTCTTTTCCGTTGTAATGAAGTTTTGAAATGCCGGGCATAATGTTAATTTTTTGGTTTTTAATGCGCCACAAATGTAATGCTTAATACAGCAAAAAAGATCACGGTGAGATTTATTTTCATCACCCATTGAAGTGATATTCCTCACCGGTTTTCAGGTCGTTGTGCGAATCCCTTCAAATTCTAATTAAAAAATGAATTATTATGTAAGTCTCCAGGTATTGCTTTGCAAAAAGAAAATTATAAAAATCTATTCCTCAACATCAAATTTAAATATAATGGTGTGGTGGTATTCCTCTCCGGGTTTAAGAACAGCATCAGGAAAGAAAGGCTGATTGGGAGAATCAGGGAAATTCTGTGGCTCAAGGGCGAGTGCTTCCCTGTAATTAAGTGCATTTCCATATTTTCCTTTTACAGTACCATCCATAAAATTGCCACTGTAAAACTGAATACCCGGTTCAGTTGTATATACTTCCAGTACCCTTCCGGAAACAGGCTCTGATAAGCGGGCAGCTAATAATGGTTCATCAGTATTTCTTTCATTCAATACCCAGTTATGATCATATCCCCGACCATATATTAACTGCTGATGTTCTGCATTAATTTCATCACCAATGCGTTTTGGAGAGGTGAAATCAAAAGGGCTGTTTAATACAGAAACAACCTCACCAGTGGGAATTAAAGCTTCATTTACCGGTGTGGTGGAGTCGGCATTTATCATCAGAACATGGTCCAGAATATCGCCTCCGGCTTCACCTTTAAGGTTGAAATAGGCATGGTTGGTTAAGTTAATGACGGTGGGCCTTTCACTCGTAGCTTTCATATCAATGATTAACTCATTTTCATCATTCAGGGAGTAAATCATATCTACATGAACAGGTCCCGGAAAGCCACCTAATAAATGCGGATGTGTGTATGAGAACAAAAGACTGTCACCTTCCTGCTCAACATCCCAGACCACCTGCTGAAAACCAGTGGATCCACTATGAAGCGTATTGCCATTGTCATTGTTTTCCAAATTATATGTAAGACTGTCAAGGGTAAAAGTAGCATCTCCTATCCGATTCGCATAAGGCCCCACCATTGTACCCAGGAACATTCCATCTTTGGTGTAATCACTGATAGAAGCATACCCAAGAGAAATATCTTCAACGTTACCCTGTTTATCGGGAGCTAAAATTCCAACTATTCTTGCTCCGTAGTTGGTTACAAACACAGTTATTTCTTCATTCTCCAGGGTAAAAAGCTTTACCGGTTTATTATCGATTATGGTATCGAAGTTTTCTTCCTGAAGGATCGAAAAAGCTTCATTTTGCTTTTCAGGTACCGAGCAGAAAGTAAAGGTGAAAATAATGGAAAAAATTGCGAAATAATTCAGGCTACTGTTTATTTTCATTTTTAAATATTTTTTAAATTGTAATATCCAAATATATGAAAAATAGTAGATAGTAGATTTACAACACATCCATCTTTTCCACGCAAAAGATACTTTTTTGTATGAATTTTCTCAAAAACTACAAAAATGTAGGATAATCAAACTAATAAATCAACATTAAGAAGTGTTATTTATCTGTTTTACTGAACAATAAACCTTATGGCACATCAATTGAAATGATGTGTAAAAAAATAGTAACTATGGATACATTTCACTCAAGCCCCGCGAAAATACTGGAAGAAGCAGAAGGATACCTGCGCATTTTAGAAGCCTCTCTTCATCGTAAAAGTAAGTTTAACAATCAGTTCTTAATGGGAATATCCGCCATGTGTATTGAGAAGTTATACATGTACCTGCTTCTGAAGCATAATCAAATACCTGCACACCATACGCCTATTGGATTGTACAGAGAAGCACGGGATTATACTGATTTGCCTGAGCATGTTATAAATACCACTAAGCTCATTTCATCATTTGAATCTATTTGCTCATTCGATGGGTTTGGGTACAAAACCCCAGCAGATGAAGAGATGCGCCTTATCAGTGAGGGGCTGGTGAAAATGAAATCATTTCTTGTTAACGATGTAAAAAAGGATAACAAAAAAGAAGCCCCTGTTGGATAAAACATTTTTTGTTTTATCCAATAGGAGGATATTAGGAAAATGGTTAGATTTTAATGTAAAGGCAGGGTAAACCAGAATACAGAACCTTCACCTTCCCTGCTCTCAAAATCGATTGTACCTCCGTGCTTTTCAAAGAATTCCCTGCACATAATGAGACCGAGTCCGGTTCCTTTGTGTCCATCAGTATCGCGGGTGCTGTAATCACTTTCCAGCTCTAATAAATTTTTGGCAGCATCAATTGGTATTCCCACACCGGTATCTTTCACCCTAACCTGGATGAATTCCGCAAACTTAACAACAGAAATTAGCACCTTACCGCCGGGTGGCGTATATTTAACAGCATTAGAAATTAAATTCCTCAGGTGGCAACCGTCGTTTATTCCTGCTGCGCTCGTGTTTAAACCTGATTATGAGGAGTTTATCATGCAACTTTATCAGTCTCAACATTTGTAGGTATTTTCGGATCAATTGTATGCTATGCTAATAGAGTATGCCTGTGTAACTGCAACAATCACTATAAGTGTTTGCACCGAAGCAAATAATAG
>JBEPYD010000088.1:0-11511 GCA_041641575.1 Bacteroidales bacterium | reverse complement strand
CACTCTTTGGTGTGGTTGTGGATAAAAAACTTTTCTCACGCTCGCTAAAAGATAAGAAAGGTAAAACCTCAGAAAAAGCACTGATAGCAAAAATAGACGAGGAATTTAGCAGAGGTGTAGAAGAACTTACAAACAAGCTGACTGATAAACTGTTTATACTTGTAAACGGTAAAACTTCGCAGGGCGTTAAAGATTATCTGAACGTAGATATTGTGCCAAAAGGAAGTAAATTTACCCAGAAGAATTTACAGGAAATAGATTTTCTGAATGTAAATCCAAGCAAGTGGACTACAGATAAAGCTAAAAATGAGACCATTAAGCAATTGTTGCACAATTACATTATTAAGTATAAAGAGCTTGATGGTATCAGCAAACGCAAAAAATACAATGTTACCATTGGCGATGAACTTCCAGCGGGTATTGTAAGGCTTGCGAAAGTTTATATTGCTAAGAAAAGAAAAGTAAAAGTTGGAGATAAAATGGCAGGTAGGCACGGAAATAAAGGTATTGTTTCCAAAATAGTACGTGCAGAAGATATGCCATTCCTGGAAGACGGAACACCCGTAGATATTGTACTAAATCCCCTGGGCGTGCCTTCAAGGATGAACCTGGGTCAGATTTATGAAACAGTCCTCGGATGGGCCGGAATGGAATTAGGATTAAAATTCTCTACTCCGATTTTTGATGGTGCAAAACTTGACGATATTAATGAGTATACTGATAAAGCAGGTGTTCCCCGCTATGGTAAAACATACCTGTACGATGGTGGTACCGGGGAAAGATTTGATCAGCCTGCAACAGTAGGTGTAATCTACATGCTGAAACTCGGACACATGGTTGATGATAAAATGCATGCCAGATCTATCGGACCTTACTCACTTATTACACAGCAACCCCTGGGTGGTAAAGCTCAGTTTGGTGGCCAGCGTTTTGGTGAAATGGAGGTTTGGGCGCTTGAAGCATTTGGTGCATCAAATATCTTACAGGAAATTCTTACTGTAAAATCCGATGATGTTATTGGCCGTGCCCGTGCTTATGAAAGCATTGTGAAAGGAGAACCCATGCCTTCGGCTGGTATTCCGGAATCGCTCAACGTGTTGTTGCACGAGCTAAGGGGTCTTGGTCTAAGCCTTAAGCTTGACTAGGCCCTAAGCCTTGTTTTTTGCATGTTTATGCAAGTGATTTTAAAAATTGATTTTTAACTTAACCAGAAGCCACCTATGTCATTCAAAAAAGATAACAAGGTAAAAAGTAACTTTACAAAAATATCCATCGGTTTAGCGTCTCCCGAAGAGATTCTTGAAAATTCCAGCGGCGAGGTGTTAAAACCTGAAACTATAAACTACCGTACCTACAAACCCGAGCGCGACGGATTATTTTGCGAGAGGATTTTTGGGCCGGTAAAGGACTATGAATGCCATTGTGGAAAATACAAGCGTATCCGGTATAAAGGAATTGTTTGTGACCGCTGTGGTGTTGAAGTTACCGAGAAAAAGGTGCGCCGCGAACGCATGGGCCATATTTCCCTGGTAGTTCCTGTTGCACATATTTGGTACTTTAAATCATTGCCCAATAAAATTGGCTATCTCCTCGGACTTCCAACCAAAAAGCTCGATAGTATTATTTACTACGAACGCTACGTGGTGATAAACCCCGGAGTAAAAGCCCAGGACGGCATTAAGTATCTTGATTTTCTTACAGAAGAGGAATACCTCGATATTATGGAAACACTTCCAAAAGAAAACCAGATGCTGGAAGATGATGATCCGAATAAATTTATCGCAGGAATGGGAGCTGAAGCACTATACTCACTCCTGCAGCGAATAGAACTTGACGATCTTTCATTTTCTCTGCGCCACAAAGCCAACACTGAAACTTCTCAGCAACGTAAAAATGAAGCATTAAAGCGTCTGCAAGTAGTGGAAGCATTAAGGGCATCTAAAAACATCAATAACCCGGAGTGGATGATTGTGAAAGTAGTACCGGTAATTCCACCGGAACTTCGCCCGCTTGTTCCGCTTGATGGTGGTAGATTTGCTACCTCTGACCTGAACGACCTTTATCGCAGGGTAATCATCCGTAACAATAGGTTAAAAAGACTGATTGAAATTAAAGCTCCCGAAGTTATTCTACGTAACGAAAAAAGAATGCTTCAGGAAGCTGTAGATTCATTGTTTGATAACTCAAGAAAATCCAATGCGGTTAAAACTGATGCAAACCGTCCGTTGAAATCGTTAAGCGACAGCCTTAAAGGTAAGCAAGGTCGGTTCCGCCAGAACCTGTTGGGTAAACGTGTGGATTACAGTGCACGTTCGGTAATTGTTGTGGGGCCAGAATTGCGTTTGCACGAATGTGGACTTCCAAAAGATATGGCTGCTGAGCTTTACAAACCTTTTGTAATTCGTAAACTCATTGAAAGAGGTATTGTAAAAACCGTAAAATCCGCCAAGAAAATTGTAGACCGTAAAGATCCGGTAGTTTGGGATATCCTTGAAAATGTGCTTAAAGGGCATCCGGTTTTACTGAACCGCGCCCCCACCCTTCACCGCCTTGGTATACAGGCATTTCAGCCCAAGCTGATAGAAGGTAAGGCCATTCAACTACATCCGCTGGTATGTACTGCTTTTAACGCCGATTTTGACGGTGACCAAATGGCTGTACATTTGCCGCTGGGTAACGCAGCCATTCTTGAGGCTCAGATACTAATGCTTGCATCACACAATATTTTAAATCCGGCAAACGGAGCACCTGTAGCCGTTCCTTCCCAGGATATGGTTCTCGGATTGTATTATATCACCAAAGAACGTAAAAGTACAAAGGAACATCCTGTTAAAGGGGAAGGACTTACATTCTATTCGCCGGAAGAGGTTAACATTGCATACAATGAAAAGAAAGTTGACTTGCATGCGGTAATTAAAGTAAAAGTAGAGTCTGAAATTGAAGGTAAAATAGAGAAAAACATTATTGAAACAACTGTAGGACGGGTACTTTTTAATGAAGTTGTACCAAAAGAAGTTGGTTACATTAATAAAATTCTTACCAAGAAATCATTGCGTGAGATTATTGGTGTTGTACTTAAGCAAACCGGTACCGCAGCAACATCTAAATTCCTTGATGACATCAAACATCTTGGTTTCCAGATGGCATTCAGAGGTGGCCTTTCATTTAACCTGGACGATGTAATTATTCCAGAACAGAAAGTAGAGCTTGTAGATGAAGGATACAACCAGGTTGAAGAAGTATTGAACAACTACAACATGGGCTTCATTACAAATAATGAGCGTTACAATCAGATCATTGATATTTGGACACATACCAATGCCAAGCTTACCCAAACACTGATGAACCAGATTACAAAAGATAATCAGGGATTCAATCCTGTGTATATGATGCTTGACTCTGGTGCCCGTGGTTCAAAAGAACAGATCCGCCAGCTTTCTGGTATGAGGGGACTGATGGCCAAGCCACAAAAATCAGGTGCTACAGGAAATGAAATTATTGAAAACCCCATTCTTTCAAACTTTAAAGAAGGTTTGTCGGTACTGGAGTACTTTATTTCCACCCACGGTGCCCGTAAAGGTTTGGCAGATACAGCCCTTAAAACAGCTGATGCCGGATACCTTACACGTAGGCTTGTGGATGTATCGCAGGATGTAATTATAACAGAAAGTGACTGTGGAACACTACGCGGACTTGTGGCAACAGCTATCAAGAAAAACGAAGAAGTGGTGGAAACCCTTTACGAAAGAGTTCTTGGACGTACCACGGTACATGATGTGTACCATCCATTAACCGGTAAATTACTTATTGAATCTGGTGAAGAGTTAACAGAAGAAATTTCTGAGGTCATTGAAGAATCACCCATTGAACAGGTTGAAATCCGTTCAGTACTTACCTGTGAATCCAAAAAAGGTGTTTGTGCAAAATGTTACGGACGTAACCTGGCTTCAGGAAGAATGGTTCAAAAAGGCGAAGCTGCAGGTGTTATTGCAGCTCAGTCTATTGGTGAACCCGGAACACAGCTTACACTACGTACATTCCACGTGGGAGGTACAGCATCAAACATAACTGCCGAATCAAGTGTGATTTCCAAGTACGATGGTATTCTTGAAATGGAAGAATTGCGTACAGTTTCCACAGTAGATAAAAACGGTACCAAAATGGAAATGGTTATCGGTCGTTTGGCTGAATGTAAAATCATTGACAAAAACACAAACATTACCCTTACTACACATACCATCCCTTATGGATCACGCCTGTACGTAAAAGACGGTGAAGAAATTACCAAAGGAACACTGATTTGTGAATGGGATCCATACAATGCTGTAATCGTTTCTGAAACAGCGGGTAAAATTGCCTTTGAAAATGTAATTGAAGGTGTTACTTTCCGTGAAGAAGCTGATGAGCAAACTGGTTTCCGTGAGAAAGTAATTACTGAAACAAGAGATAAAACCAAGAACCCGATTATAAAAATTATGGGCGGCGGCAAGGAAATATTAAAATCATACAACCTGCCTGTAGGAGCTCATATTGTTATTGATGAAGGAAACGAAGTAAAATCTGGTGAGATACTCGTTAAAATCCCACGTGCCGTAGGTAAATCAGGAGATATCACGGGTGGTCTGCCACGTGTTACTGAGCTTTTCGAAGCGCGTAACCCTTCAAATCCGGCTGTAGTTTCTGAAATTGATGGTGAAGTTAGCTTTGGTAAAATTAAGCGAGGTAACAGAGAAATCATCATTCAATCTAAAACCGGTGAGGTTAAAAAATACCTGGTGCCGCTTTCAAAGCAATTCCTTGTACAGGAAAATGACTATGTGCGTGCCGGTACCTCCCTTTCTGATGGCGCCATTACCCCATCTGACATTCTTTCCATCAAAGGCCCCACAAAGGTTCAGGAATACATTGTAAATGAGGTACAGGAGGTTTACCGTCTGCAGGGTGTGAAAATCAATGACAAACACTTTGAGGTAATTGTGCGTCAGATGATGAGAAAAGTAGAAATTGTAGATCCGGGTGACACTAAATTCCTTGAAAAACAGATTGTAGATAAATGGGAATTTATGGATGAGAATGACTGGATATATGGTAAGAAAGTACTCTTCGACTCTGGTGATTCACCAAATTATAAAGCTGGTCAGATTATCACAGCGCGTAAGTTAAGAGATGAAAATTCACAACTTAAGCGCCACGATAAAAAACCGATGGAAGCAAGAGATGCCGTACCTGCAACTTCAAGCCAGATTCTTCAGGGTATTACCAAAGCTGCATTGCAGACGAAGAGCTTTATGTCGGCTGCTTCATTCCAGGAAACAACAAAAGTACTGAACGAGGCTGCTATCTATGGTAAAAAAGATTACCTGGAAGGACTTAAAGAAAATGTTATCGTGGGTCACTTAATACCTGCAGGAACAGGACTTCGTGAATATGGTAACCTTGTGGTTGGATCAAAAGAAGAATACAACTCACTTGTGGGAGGCGATAAATCTGAAGATACTGAAGTATACGAAGAACAAAAACGATATTAATTATGGCAAACGAACAGAAAGATAAAAATCAAATCAATATTGAGTTAAAAGAAGATGTGGCGCAGGGAATTTATTCCAATCTGGCTATCATTACACACTCTTCGTCTGAATTTGTGCTTGATTTTGTACGTGTGATGCCCGGCCTGCCAAAAGCGGAGGTTAAATCCAGAATTGTGCTTACGCCTGAGCATGCCAAACGGCTACTCATGGCGCTCGAGGATAATGTTAAAAAGTTTGAGGCACAGCATGGCCCTATCAAAAAAGTTGAAGGTGCCGGTGGAGGTAACATGCCCATGAACTTTGGCGGACCTTCAGCACAGGCCTGATAATAATATCAATCAAATATGTAAAACCCCGGAATTTTCCCGGGGTTTTTTATTTATTGGGTTTACGAGTGATGCGTTAATCTGGATCCATCATTAATAATTGATTAATTTTATGCTGTTTACATCACGTTGCCTTGTTTTTTGAATAACCCACGAATTCATTTTATTCGAATTTGTGAGCATTTATTTGATCTAAAATTTGGAGTTTAAACTGTTTATTTTCAGGCACCTGAATAAGGATGATATATCTCCACGCAAAATGTTGATTCAAAGAATCAAATCCATTCTTGCATTCGCGGTTAATGATCTTTATGCATCAACAGAATGTTAGCCGCAAATAAACTTTACTGCACAGGCAAACAGTACGCCAATGCAGACATGAATGGGCTCAGTAATTCTAATAAACTAACCTGCATTAGTGCACATTTTTACTTTTCGTTACAGCTTTACTTACATAATTTAGGGTTTAAATAAAAAGTTTAATCAATTTAAGCTGTTTGAGTAAGAAAAAAGAAAAAGGTTTTTTAGAATTATTATATATTTGTTCGATGTAACAAAAAATATAACTGATTGACATATATTTGTCAGCTAACTCCACCAAGAGTATATTTTATGACTATTACAAACTTCTGCTACAATTTTATACTCCACAAGAATTCCATAATTTTTACAAACCAATATTAAAAGATTTGCACGTATGAAAGGACTAAAGATCATTGTATTGGCTAAACAGGTGCCGGATACCCGAAATGTTGGTAAAGATGCCATGAAAGCCGATGGTACAGTGAACCGTGCTGCATTGCCAGCCATTTTTAACCCGGAAGATCTGAACGCACTCGAACAAGCCCTTAGAATTAAGGATAAAGTACCCGGAACAACTGTAACCCTCCTCACCATGGGTCCGGGCAGGGCAGCTGAAATCATCAGGGAGGGCCTGTACCGTGGTGCAGACAATGGATACCTCCTTACCGACCGTGCCTTTGCCGGAGCTGACACACTTGCCACATCCTATGCCATTTCATGCGCCATTAAAAAAATGGGTAGCATAGACCTTATTATCAGCGGAAGACAGGCCATTGATGGAGATACCGCACAGGTAGGTCCACAAGTAGCTGAAAAATTAAACCTTCCACAGGTAACGTATACTGAAGAAATCACGGATATTTCTGCCAAAAAAATCACTATCAAACGCCGTTTGGAACGGGGTGTGGAATTTGTAGAAGGTCCATTACCAATGGTGGTTACAGTGAATAGTTCTGCACCGGCATGCCGCCCGAGAAATGCCAAACTTTTAATGAAATACAAACATGCCTCAACCATTACAGAACGGCAGGATGATAGTGAAGATTACATTACAATGTACACCCAACGTCCGTACCTGAATATTGAAGAATGGGGTGTTCAGGATATCGATGCCGATGTGAACGATCTGGGCCTCTCAGGCTCTCCAACCAAAGTTAAAAAAATCGAAAACATCGTATTCCAGGCAAAAGAAACCCGATACCTGAATAATTCAGAAGCTGATATCAATGAGCTAATGAAAGAGCTGGTTGAAAATCATACCCTGGGATAAAATTCATTATTAATTAACCGGACAAAAATCCAGAAACATACCTTAAAATGAATAATTTATTTGTTTATTGTGAAATAGAAGATGGTATTATAGCCGATGTGAGCCTTGAGCTGCTGACCAAAGGAAAAAAACTGGCGCAGCAATTAAACTGCAAGCTAGAAGCTTTGGTTATTGGCAGCAATCTTAAAGGTGTTGAAGCCCAATTGTTTCCTTATGGCGTTGATGTTGTGCATATTGCTGATGACAAAAGACTTGCTCCCTACACTACCCTGCCCCATTCAAATTTAACCATAAAACTTTTTGAAGAAGAGAAACCCCAAATTGCCTTAATGGGTGCTTCCAGTATTGGCCGCGATCTTGGTCCGCGCGTTTCTTCAGCATTAAAAAGTGGATTAACGGCCGACTGTACCAGCCTTGAGATCGGGGAGCATTTTGATAAAAAAAATGATAAGAATTATGAAAATCTTCTTTATCAGATCAGACCGGCCTTTGGCGGTAACATAGTGGCCACCATTATAAATCCTGATTGCCGGCCGCAGATGGCTACCGTGCGTGAAGGCGTAATGAAAAAAGAAATATTTGATACAGCCTACAAAGGCGAAGTGAAACACCTTGATGTTTCTAAATATATTTCCGACAAGGATTTTATTGTGAAGATAAAAGACCGGAAAATGGAAAAATCCAAGGTGAATGTAAAAAATGCCTCAATTATAGTTGCCGGTGGATATGGCGTTGGCTCCCGTGAAAACTTCAACCTGCTTTTTAAACTGGCCGATGTATTAGGTGCTGAAGTTGGCGCATCAAGAGCAGCAGTAGATGCAGGTTATGCTGATCACGACAGGCAAATCGGGCAAACAGGTGTTACCGTGCGCCCTAAGCTTTATATTGCCTGTGGAATATCCGGACAAATACAACATACGGCGGGGATGGAAGAATCATCACTGGTAATTTCCATTAATAATGACCCCAAAGCCCCCATTAATAAAATAGCTGATTATGTTATTGAAGGTGACCTTTCGGAAATAATTCCTAAAATGATTAAGAGCTACAAGCAAAATACCAAATAACTTATTCTAACACTTGAAAATATTTTTTAAATAAACCATCATGGCTAATTTTTTCTTAGATAATCCCGATTTAAAATTTCATCTCTCTCATCCGCTAATGCAGAAAATTGTTGCATTGCGTGAGCGAAATTTTGAGAATAAAGATAAGTTCGATTATGCTCCTGTAGACTTCGAGGATGCCATGGACAATTATGAGAAAGTCCTGGAAATTGTTGGAGATATATGTGGCGAAATTATTGCACCCAATGCTGAAGAAGTTGATGCCGAAGGCCCAAAAGTAATAGATGGCCATGTGCAATATGCAAGGGGAACACAGGAAAATCTTGATGCACTTGTGAAGGCCGGACTTATGGGCATAACCCTGCCCCGGCAGTACGAAGGACTAAATTTCCCCATTGTTCCCTATATTATGGCCGCTGATATTGTTTCACGCGCCGATGCCGGCTTTGTAAATATCTGGGGATTGCAGGATTGTGCAGAAACCATTAATGAATTTGCAACTGAGGACCAGAAAGAACGCTTCCTGCCCCGAATTTCAAACGGACAAACAGCGGCTATGGATCTTACAGAACCCGATGCCGGATCTGACCTTCAGGCTGTGCAGTTAAAAGCTACCTATAATGAAGAAGAAGACAAATGGTACCTGAATGGTGTTAAGCGGTTTATTACCAATGGTGATGGTGATATCAGCCTTGTGCTGGCGCGTTCTGAAGAAGGTACCCAGGATGGACGTGGATTAAGCATGTATATTTATGATAGGGAAAGTGATGCAGTTACTGTTCGCCGCATTGAACATAAAATGGGCATCATTGGCTCACCTACCTGCGAGCTCGTATTTAAAAATGCCCCTGCCGAACTCGTGGGGCAGCGTAAACTCGGGCTTATAAAATATGTAATGTCACTGATGAATGGTGCACGCTTAGGTATTGGAGCACAGTCAATCGGAATTTCTGAAGCTGCCTATAGAGAAGCACTTGATTACGCGGAAGAAAGAAGGCAATTTGGAAAAGCAATTATAAAATTCCCTGCTGTGTATGAAATGTTGGGCAAAATGAAAGCCAAGCTCGATGCCTCCCGTTCGTTGCTCTACGAAACTTCACGTTACGTAGACATATATAAAACCTACAGCTTTATATCTGAAGAACGGACACTTGAGAAAGAAGAAAGAGAAGAAATGAAATATTACCAGCGCCTGGCAGATATCTTCACCCCACTCCTTAAGGGGATTTCTTCGGAATACAGCAATCAAATCGCCTACGATTCTTTACAGATTCATGGTGGCTCTGGATTTATGAAAGACTATCCTATCGAGCGTATTTACCGCGATGCACGTATTACTTCCATTTATGAAGGAACTACCCAGTTGCAGGTTGTAGCCGCCATACGTGGTGTTACTGCTGGCGGATATCTAAAACGCATCAGGGAATTTGAAGCCCAGGATATAAAACCTGAATTACACAATTACCGGCGCATACTCATTGGTATGACCGAAGAATATGAAACAGCAGTACACCGTGTACTTGAAATCAACAACCAGGAATTTACTGATTTCCATGCCCGTCGCCTGGTTGAAATGGCTGGAAACATAATCATGTCGTACCTGATGATATTTGATACAAACAGAGAGCATTCCTATTGGAAATCGCTGGAAATCTTCCTAAAAGAAGCCCGCGGTACAAATGCCGGTAAGGCGGAATACATTCGCATCAGTACATTAAATGATCTTGGTAAATTTAAATCTGATGAATAAATCATTATTTTTTATAATGAATAGAACCCGGCATTACCGCCGGGTTTTTTGTTGCGCAGAAAGGCCGTGGGGTATTCATGAATATTTTATAACTTTGCAATTTAAATCAATTTCAAATAAGCTTGAGCAGAATTTTAGGGCTTGATTATGGCTCAAAACGTATTGGTGTTGCACAATCAGATCCGCTGCGAATATTCGCTACCGGAATTACTACAGTTTATACCAATGAAATTTGGAGGTTTTTTGAGGAATATTTTACCAACGAAACCGTGGAAGAGGTTGTAGTAGGATATCCGCGTAAAATGAACAATCAACCCTCAGAAAATGCAAAACCAACAGAACTCTTTGTAAGGAATTTTAAAAAAAGATATCCACAACTCAGCATCACTTTTGTGGATGAGCGCTTTACCTCAAAAATTGCCCTCCAGTCCATGATAGACGGAGGAATGAAAAAAAGCGAGCGGAGGAAAAAAGAGAATGTAGATTCTATAAGTGCCACATTGATTCTGCAATCATATTTAGACAGTAAAACAAAATAAATATTTTATGATCTATCCTATAGTTGTATATGGTTCTCCCCTTTTAAGAAAAAAGGCTGTTGAAATAGACAGGGATTACCCTGATTTGAAGCAGTTTATTGATAATATGTTTGAGACCATGTATTATTCAGAGGGAATAGGGCTTGCAGCACCGCAGGTGGGCAAGAGCATCCGGCTTTTTGTAGTTGATGCCACAGAACTTGACGAGGATACCGATGAGGATCTCAAAGATTTTAAAAAAGTATTCATAAATCCAAACATAATTTCTGAAACAGGAGACGAGTGGCTTTTCGCTGAAGGATGCCTGAGCATTCCCAATATCAGGGAAGATATTTCACGAAATGCAGATGTTGTAATTGAATATTACGATGAAAACTGGGAATTTCATCGTGAAGAATATACCGGTACCAAAGCTAGAATAATTCAGCATGAATACGACCATCTTGAAGGAGTGCTTTTTGTGGATAAAATATCCATGCTCAGGCGGCGGCTGCTTAAAGGCAAGCTTAATGATATTGCCAGGGGTAAGGCAAAAGATGTAAAATATAAAATGCGGATTGCCGTAAAATAATAAAACACCGCTGAATTAACCGCGGTGTTTTTCTCATTTCTTGTTCAAATGCTATCGCAGGGGATATTTTTTTGTAATATCAGTTGATTTTAAAAGAATATCTACGTATTGAGCCCTTTTGTATACAAATGGGTCATTAATTGATTTATTGGATAGT
>JBEPYD010000087.1:0-11538 GCA_041641575.1 Bacteroidales bacterium | reverse complement strand
GAAAATAAGTTCAGCCCAGTATCTTAAGATTAGGTTAAATAAATCTTAAGTTATTGATAAATCCTTTTTACCGTATGCACAAAGATTTTTATATCAGGCGGTTTCTGAGCGAGGTCATTTCTTTGTATGTTATGGGCTTTTTTGTTGGCGATCTAATGACTTTTCTTTTACAAGTACCTTTTTGTATATGTTTAACAAAATAACTTTTATAAATTTTGAAAATTTATCAGTAAGAAGACGCCTGTGTTCGATAGGAAAAATACAAATTATGGTGTATCAAAGAAGATTGTGTTTGCTGCAACCTATAATTCATAAGAATAGAGAACACTTGCAATTACCTGTTGTTACACAAGTATACTAAAGAGACCAAATGAAAAAAATTGAAAAATGGTCATTCGAAAATATCCCATCACTGAATGATAAAATAATGATAGTTACCGGGGGCAACAGTGGCCTTGGGTATGAGTCCGTAAAAGCATTTTCTCAAAAAGGTGCTAAGGTAATTCTGGCTTGCAGAAATACTGAAAAAGGTAATGCTGCCCGGGAAGAAATATATAAAAGCATAGGCAAGCGTGATATTGAGGTAATGAAGCTTGATTTGGCCAACCTGGTGTCGGTTAATGAGTTTGCTATGGAATTTTCAGCGAAATATCACAAGTTAGAGGTATTGCTTAACAATGCTGGTATAATGAGTACGCCTTACGGGTTAACTAAAGATGGGTTTGAACAGCAAATGGGTGTTAATCATATGGGGCACTTTGCCCTGACCGGATTTTTATTTGATATCCTTAAGAATTCTCCAGGTGCCCGCGTTGTAAATGTGAGCAGCAACGCGCATAAAAAAGGTGAGATGGATTTTGATAATTTACTTTTTACAAATGGTGTGGATTATGATCCCTGGAGGGCATACCGCAGATCAAAGCTTGCCAATCTTTTATTTACTTATGAGTTGCAAAGGCGTGCTCAAATGCACAAACTTAACCTTTCAGCAATGGCTGCGCATCCGGGAGGATCAGAAACCAACCTGGCAAGGCATTTAAGCGGGAAATTAATGTTTAAGATATTTATGCCGCTTGCAAAGCTAATTATACAATCTGCAGCGCAAGGTGCATTGCCACAGTTGAGGGCCGCCACTGACCCGAATGCACAAGGTGGTGATTTTTACGGACCAGATGGCTGGAAAGAAATAAAAGGTTATCCTGTTAAAGTTGAATCCGCTGCCCAGGCCTATAACGAGGCAGATGCAAAAAGGCTCTGGGAAACCTCGGAAAAATTAACGGGGGTGCAAATATCATTTTAGTAAAATCATTTTTTACTTATCTTTGGCCTATTATTAAGTAAACACCATTATCTAAAATGAATATGAAAAATAATAGCCTGGCATTTCTACTGCTATTTAACTTTTTTTTTATCTCAGTAGTTTTTGAAACAATCGCTCAAAGCAGTGAATACGAGAATCGTTATCAAAATGTGATGGATCGTACAGAATGGTTCCGCACCGATCGTTTTGGCATGTTTATCCATTATGGACCTTATGCAGTTGCAGCACGCGGAGAATGGGTGAAATCTGATGAAAATATGACAAATGAAGAATATCAACCTTATGTTGATGCTTTTCTGCCTTCTAATTATAACCCTGCTGAATGGGCAGCGCTTGCAAAAAAGGCTGGTATGAATTATGCTGTTATGACAGCAAAACACCATGACGGCTTTTGTATGTTCGACAGTAAACTAACTGATTATAAAATAACGCAGAACATGCCCGGCCGCGATTTCATTCGCGAATACCTGGATGCTTTTCGTGCAGAAGGACTTAAGGTAGGCCTTTATTATTCACTCATAGACTGGCATCACCCGGAGTATCCGCCAGTAGGGAATCATCCCATGAGGGAAAATGAAAAATTGAAAAATGAAAAGTACGATTGGGAAGAATACCTGGAATATATGCACGCGCAGATAGAGGAATTGATGACCAACTATGGGAAAATTGATATTTTGTGGCTTGATTATTCTTTTGATGATTACCAGGACGAAAAATGGGGGGCATCAGAACTCATTAAAATGATACGTAAACATCAGCCAGACATTATATTGAACAACCGGCTGGTAAGAAATCATGGTACCAGTACTGCCAACCGGGAATTTACCGGTTATGGTGATTTTGAAACACCTGAACAGGGAATTCCTGACAAAGGTTTGGTGGATGCTTATGGCAATCCCATTCCCTGGGAAACCTGCCTCACATTGAATAACAATTGGGGATACAGCTCAACCGATCATGAATGGAAAACCCCGGAAATGATTGTTCATGCCCTGGTAAATTGTGTAAGCAAGAACGGAAACCTTTTATTGAACGTTGGACCTGATTCGCAAGGAACAATACCGCAGCCAAGTGTGGAAATTCTTACTGCGGTAGGCAATTGGATGAGCAAACACCACGAAAGTATATATGGATGCGGAGCCGTTGATAAACCAAAGCCTACATGGGGTTATTATACCCAAAAGGACAATGTACTGTTTGCACATTGGGCACATCCGCATATCGGACACATAAATCTTCACCTGCAGGAAGACCTGGTAAACAGTGTGGAAGTACTCACCACACAGGAGCCCGCAGCTACTGCTGCCAATTGGTGGGGGAATAGTGATAAAGGAAATTTCTTTATCAATGTGGAAGAGCCCACATATAAAACTTATATTTTGCCGGATAGTATAAATACCGTTTTCAAACTGGTTTTGGAGTAGGTGATCTAATCCAACTAAACTAATTATCTAAAAATAAGATAGTTGCGCGATTTTTTTAAGAATTAAAATGAGATGTTGAATTTTTTTTCAGCAACTGATTGAAATCATTTGGTTTTGATAAAGGTATTTTTTACTTTTGTGCTTCATTTTTATGCAGGTTCTTTTAAGTATTGTCTTGTTAATTTTTTTAGCTCTTAAACATCACATTGCCATTGGCAATTAATTGTTTTGTTCACACTACTATTTATCAAAGCTCTTTAACATAACATTCAGGACATTTAAAAAGCGAGAAAGCAGTTTTTAATACTATCTCGTGTTAATAAATTTATAAGATAAATTGGTTCTTTATTAAACACAAAAGGTGAGGTGGGTGAGTGGCTTAAACCAGCAGTTTGCTAAACTGCCGTACCCGATTAGGGTACCGGGGGTTCGAATCCCCCCCTCACCGCTGATTGAAATTGGGAAGGATAGGCTATTATAAATATATAATTAAAGAATACAAGTATGTTTGATTTTGAGCGGCTGGATGTTTATACTGTAGTGAAAGAATTGATTATTAAACTAAACAATAATCTTGAACTTTCCATAGACATCGACGAAGCAATCAGAGAACAGTTAAAAAGCACCACCGTTAATGTGATTGTTTTACTTGCTGAGGGGATGGGTCGCAATACCAATTCAGATAAGCGGCATTTTTTATCGCAGGCACGTGGCAACGTTTTTAAAGCGGTAGCATTGTTAGATGTAATCAGGGCAGCGGGTGCACTTGAGGATAATTTCTACCATGAATTATATGAAGAATATGAAAAATCCTCAAAAATGTTGCTTGGCATGATAAAAAGTTACCAAAGAAAGAGTTTTAATAAAGAAGATTGATATCTTTGCAAGCGGAAAAGCCAAACAGCTTTTTCATGTAAAATATTTTCGGGATGTAGCACAGTCCGGTTAGTGTATCCCGATTTTAGATCGGGAGGGTCGCAGATCCTCTCGGAAGTAACCGGAAGAAAATATTACGGGATGTAGCACAGTCCGGTTAGTGTACCTGCTTTGGGAGCAGGGGGTCGCAGGTTCGAATCCTGCCATCCCGACCCTGTAAATCAAGAGGTTAGCATTTTTGCTAACCTCTTTTTTTTGCTTGCGTATACACAAACGTATACACAGATTTTAGCAAGAATGGATAAAAAAATTATCAATAACCAAATAAAAAACTGCCTAAATGGCAGTAAGGTTAATTTACCGGGGCTATATTTTTTGTTGAAAAAAAAATTAGCTGACCTTAAAAAAGAATACCAACCCAATATATCCGACCTTGATTTGCCTGACGATGATATACAGGAATCATTAAAACATAAGATTGCTTACACTGAAAACGATCTCGAAATTCTCCAAAAGTGTATGGCCAAGGCCTTAAAATTCGATAATAAAATACCTGCTGTACCAGTGGAGCCGGAAATGATGAACCCCTTTGGTGATGAGTTTAAACAGTTGATTGAATTTCAACCTGACTATACTTTTACTGATTATAAGGATTTTTTATGCATCGTATTAGAAAATATATATCCGGATGCCGTGAATGCGCAGTTTGTAAAAAACTGGCTGTTTAAATCTGGTGGAAATGCTGCGGATGCTTTTGGCCTTTTTGAAAGATGCATTGATATTTTAAAATTCGATGATAATACAAAAACCGGAAAGTTAAAAGAAGAACTTTTTTTGTTAAAAGCTGAGCATAGAGCTAGTCCTGCCTCTTTTGAGGTATTGTTTGAACTGGGAAATGTTTTTCTACCACCTCCCCCGGATTACATCGAAATAACTACAACGGTAGATGCAAAGAAAATACTGGAGTATTTTTCATTGTTTTATTCAGAGTTGAATGAAGATGGACAACCGCTATTAACGAAAGAGGAAGTATATACCGTTCTAAGGTATGGTTTAAGCTACCCCACCGGGAATAATGAATTTAAACTCCGGATTCGCTGTAATAAATTGATCGTAATAAGAGCGATTTTTCATAAAATATCTGTAAGATGTGGTGTAAACACACAAGACATGGCTCAGTTTATGAAAAGCTGGTTTATCAATTTCAATAAAACCACTGCTCAATCTATCCGTTCTCACATGACCGATAGCAAAGCATTAAATAATACCCCGTTCCTAAAATATTTCCCTTAAAATATAATTAAAGTGCAGATATACAGGTGAATACATTTGATTCTGTGCAAAAACCTGTGCAAACTGTGCGGATATGCTCATTTATTTTCTTGAGGTTGTTTTTAGCTTTAGTTTTGGATCCATCATCAAGATATATAATGACATGCAAAGCCATAATTCATTTGAATCCATCATACGGCAGGTAATTCGTGAGGAACTTGAGTCTGCTTTTAAAAAGTTGCCCATTACAGCGCAACCTTTGGCAGAACCTGATAAAATTTTCATAGAAGAATTAGAAAAAATTACCGGATACGCGAAACAAACCATTTACGTGAAGGTAAGCAAGGATGAAATACCAGTGCTTTCTTCCGGAAGACCGCTTATATTTTCCCGCAAACAAATTTTTAACTGGATAGAGTGTGGACGACCTAAAAACTGGCGAGAATATGTCTAAACCAATGTATGCAATAGCGATCTTTAATATTGGTCATGATATTAAGTTGACACGATTCAGGGAAATGTTTAACCTGATGTACTTAGATGGCGAAGATAAAAGATGCTGATCAATGTTTTAATTTGCCTACAAAACTAAAAATGAAGAACAAATAATGCCCAACACGCACTCAATTTATTTCTGAGTAATTTTTTTATCGGAAAACCAGATTATTTCAATGAAAAAGCAAAACAATTGAATTATTTTCTCTTGAAAATAAAAAATAATAGGGTTATAAACGGAAAAAATAGCCTATACATTAAAAAAAACAGGATTTTTTAGAGAATTTTAAATTATTCAATGATTTTATTGATAATTTTCTTTTGCTTACTATCAATACAGCACTAAAAATCAATTCACCCCTCAGGTAATTCGATAGCAAATGAATAATTTTTCGTCGATTGCTTCTTCATTGGTTGAATGTTTATCCCAACATTGCAGGCAATTGCAGAAAATTTCTATAAAAAAGCGCAAACCTTCCGTTTAAACTGCCGTAAGAGGGAAGGATTAGAACGTGTTCAAATATGAATAAAAATATTTTCCTGGCAATTCTTGCGATTATATTTCTACAGCAAGCGCTTTTTTCGCAGAGTCTGGAACCTTCATGTTTTCAAGGCACTGTAATCCGGCATCATTATTATTCTTTATCCTACTCCGAAGCGCATGAGCAGGCAGAATGGGTGTATTACACGCTTACAAGGGCCATGCTCCGGGGTACTGCCACACGTACCGATAATTTTAAGGAAGATCCCCTTGTAGCAAGTGGTTCTGCGCAACTGTTAGATTATAAAGGCTCTGGTTACGACAGGGGGCATTTATGCCCGGCTGCAGACAGAAGGATGAATGGAGCGGCAATGTCTGAAACTTTCTACATGTCCAATATGAGCCCGCAACATCCTTCATTCAACCGAGGTATTTGGCGGCAATTAGAAGATGTTGTAAGGGGTTGGGCAAATGGTTATGATACCATTCATGTGGTTACAGGTGGTGTACTATTACCAAACCTGCCTACCATTGGAATAAATGGTGTATCCATTCCGGTTTTTTTCTATAAAGCCATTTACAGCCCTTATCCCGAAGGTAAAATGATTGCATTACTATTACCCAATGAAAAAGGCACAAGAGAAATCTCAGATTATGTAATATCCATTGACTCGCTTGAGCTTTTAACGGGAATAGATTTTTTTTATGGACTTTCTGATGATTTTGAAAACAATTTAGAAAAAATCAGTGATGGCAGCCTCTGGAATTTTACAGCAGATAATTTTCATTACGCCTCAAAGGATAATACAGGAAAGAGCAAAACTGCTACCAATATTCACCCATGCAAGGCCATAACCCAGAAGGGGACAAGATGTAAGCGAGGACCACAGGAAAATTCTGGTTATTGTTGGCAGCATGAAACGAAGAAATAATTTATGGGAATAGTAAAAAATGAAATGATAAGTATAAAGGAATATTTAAAACTTAGCAATTTAGATATTCCTGAATTTCAACGACCTTATAAGTGGCCTGCAAAAAATGTAATCCAATTGATAGACGATATCAATCCTTTAAAAGATAAAAAGCAAGATTCTTATTTAATAGGAACAATAGTTATATTTAAGGATAAGAACAATAAGGGTAATGAAGTATTACAAATTGTTGACGGACAGCAACGGACAATCACGTTTTTATTGATTTTGAAAGCAATTATAAATCATAATAAAATTAAAGACTCTGAATTAAGAAAAGAAATTGATGATCTACATGCGAAATACTTTAAACCTTCATTTAGCAGTGATATTTCAAAAAAGAATATTCACAATAATTATTTAACTATTGTTCGTCGGTTAGACTCGGTTGATGATGAATACATTAAGTTTTTTCTAAACCATTGTAAGGTAACATTCTTTGTAATTGATGATATTTCTGAAGCTTTTCAGTTTTTTGACTCACAAAACGCAAGAGGTAAAGACCTTGAGCCTCACGATTTGCTTAAAGCTTTCCATTTAAGGGAATTTTCAAACAAAACAACTGAGATTGAAAAAACAGCCATAGTTGAGGAGTGGGAAAAAATGGACACCGATCAATTATCGAAACTTTTTGCAGATTTTTTATTCAGAGTACGTTCATGGTCTAAAGGCGATTCTTCAAAATATTTCACTAAAAAAGATACCGATTTGTTTAAAGGTATCAATCTTCAACGTATAGAGGAATACCCTTATACCATGTTGTTCAAATATTTAGATAATTATTTGAATGAAAGTGATGGTAAAGAATTTCCATTTCAATTAGATCAGGTCATTATCAATGGGGAATACTTTTTTAAAATGATTAGTTATTACATACAACTATATGAAGACGTTATATTTAAAAAAGTAGGTTTTAATGATAGAACCTCAGAAATATTTGATGTTATTGATAATTACGAAGGAAAGAATCGAACTGGAGACAAGTATGTTAGAATGTTGTTTAATTGTGCATTGCTTTTTTACTATGATAAATTTGGTCCAAAATCTCTAAATATTGCTGTAGAGAAAATATTTATTTGGGCATATACAATCCGATTAACATATCAAAATCTGCAATTAGTGTCAGTTGATAATTATGTAGTAAAAGAGATGAACATGTTTAAACTTATTAAAGAAGCGACCTATTCGCACGAGATAGACATTTTAGAGTTACCAATAGTTGAAGAAGGCTTTGAGTCAGATAAGACGCAAAAAGTAAGAGATTTATTTATTAAAATGAATTACTATGTCTCCAATTGAGATTAACAAGATCGTTCCCTTAAATATTCGAGAATTACTAATTGGTGATGCTAAATATGTTATACCAATTTATCAAAGAAATTATTCCTGGAAATCAAAAGAGATAGAACAGCTTATTCAAGACATCATAGACTATTCAAAGAATAATGCAGATAAGAACTATTACATTGGAACATTGGTGGTTGCAAATAGAAATGAATTGCAACTGGAATTTGATACTATTGACGGCCAGCAACGACTAACAACATTATTCATTTTAACAGCTGCACTAAAACAAAAAATGGAAGATGCATTGGATTGGTTCAACGCTATCAACCTATCCTTTGAAAGTCGAAACATTTCCGGTAAGACATTAAATGCTGTTTTTCGAAATGAATTTCAAAATGAGGATTATGAGGTTAATATTAAAGCTGCCTTTGATATTTGCAGATATGAAATAAAAAAGAGAACCAATGAACACGATATTTCCATTGATACATTTGCCAATTACCTATATAAATATGTAAAAATACTTCGAGTTACCCTTCCTAATAATATAAATCTGAATCATTATTTCGAAATAATGAATAGTAGAGGAGAACAACTTGAAAAACATGAAGTGCTGAAAGCAAAACTTATGGCTTGTTTTAAGCATTCCGAACAGCGTGATGTGTACTCTTTCTGTTTTAATTTGATTTGGGAAGCCTGCCAAAACATGGAACGTTATGTCCAATATGGCTTTACCACTGAACAAAGGCATGTAATTTTTGGCGCTGAAGATTGGGATCATCTGGCGGTAAACTCTTTTGATGAGTTAGTTAACAAAATTATAATTAACCGCGAAAATACAGATTATAGAGTAAATAAAGAAGCGCCTCTTACTATTGATGATTTAATCAAGCCTCTTGATATTATTGAGACAAAACCTATGGAGGAATACCAACCTGACAGATTTAATTCGGTTATAACATTCCCGAATTTTTTATTGCATGTACTTAGAATACAAACCGACAAGAAAGAGGTTGCCCTTGATGATAAAAAGCTTATTAGTGCCTTTGATATTTATCTTAAAAGTAATAATGAAAAAGACAAAATAAACTTTTCAAAAGAATTCATATTTAACCTTTTAAAATGTAAGTTCTTATTTGATAAGTATATTATAAAGCGCGAGACAACTGCCAATACCGACCGATGGGTATTACAAAGTTTGATAAGGTATTCTTCGGGTAAATCTAAAAATGCAGTAAAGTATCTAAATACTTTTGGATTAGAAGAAGATAAGTCATTTGATAATGATAATCGTCGAATTTTGATGTTACTTTCAATGTTTCATGTTTCAATACCTTCTCTATCCTATAAATATTGGCTATATGCAGCATTGCGTTATGTATATCATCTGCCTGTAGTAAAATCAAGCGAATACATTAAATATTTAGAGCATATCGCAAAATCATTTGTGTTTGACCGTTTTATATCTAAGAAACCCATTGATTATACGGACATGATTGTTAATAAGCTTGAACCTATTAAAAGGGATTCTGAAGAAATCAATAAGCATAAATTAACATATTATGGAATTGAAAATAATTTGGTTTTTAATTTTATAGATTATTTGTTGTGGCTAGAAAATAAAGATAAAGACAGCAAAATAAAAAGCTACGAATATACCTTTAGAAGTTCTGTTGAACACTACTATCCTCAGAACCCAATTAATAAAGACATTGATATTATTGAAGATCTAAATATCCTTCATTCCTTTGGAAATCTATGTCTAATAAGTCATGAGAAAAATTCAAGGTTAAATAATAATTCACCTCAAGTAAAAAGAGAACATTACAGCAAATCCGATGCTATAGATAGTGTTAAACAGTTTATAATGATGAACAACAAATGGGGTGAATGGAATACAACAGCTATAGAACAGCATGAAAAAGACATGATGGATTTATTCGCAAGAAATATAAATTCAGATTTTAAGTGGGAAAAAATAGTATTATCAAAGGCACATACCTGGTATAAGAGGTATAAAAATGAGAATAAGCAATTATTAATAAGAGCACTTTTATGTTTTGGGCAGGTAGATTTCGAAAATGGCTGGACTTCAGGTATGGAAAAGTGGAATCTTTATCAATGGGACAAAATTGAGCAATCTGAAGCATTTCAACTATTTGAAAATTATATCAATCAAAAGAATCCGAATTCATTAGAAGATATTATTGAAGACAATGTGCTAAATAATGAGGATTTGAGAATAAATTCATATCGTTATACATTTGTTTCTAGGCCATATATAGTTGATTATTGTGAGGAAGGTAACTTTGGATGGGGTAATGACGGAAAAAAATTCTTATTATTAAAAACAGGTGTTGCGTCAAAACATAATGCTCGTGATATTTATTGTTTCTGTATTCAGCAAGAATTATATACTAAACATAATATTAGTTCATATATTGATTATGAAATTATTGGAATATCATTAACTGAAATTGAAAATTCTTTAAAACCAGTCCCATTTAGTTGGAGTTCTTTAATTTCAATTGATATTTGGAATGATAATAGCGGGCATATCTGTTATGAAATTAATATTGAAAAGTATCATGGAAATTCTAAGGTTGTAAAAAAATTAAAAGAGAAAGGATGGATTTATAATAACAATAAAAGTTTATTTCATTCATCAAAAGAATTTCTGGTTACATTAACAGATGATGTTGAGAAAAATATTGTAAAAACAATTAAAGGGTTTAATCGTATTTTAAACTTATTGTAACAGAATAATTACCATAGGCCAATATGAATACCCATAGCCACATCGTTAAGTTGTTATCTGATTAGTCATGTGCTTCAATGCTATAATTTTCCGCAGAATTTGATAAAATTTTTTAATTAGTCGAACGTGAAAAACCCCCTGTTTTCTAAAGGGCTAATTTCATTCTGAACCTTAGCAAAAATATTTGTTTTGAAAATAGGACAATAATATTCATTGCTCCAGCTTCTAATCGCTGGAGCATTTTTCTAAGGTTAAATCCCGTAGCTGCTAAAATTGTGTTGAGCTTGTCACCATCTTCGTCTAATAAAAAGTTTCGCCACATTCTATGGTCACGTTTAATATGACCAATTACAGGTTCTATGCCAGCTCTTGCCCTAAACTGCTTTCTTGTTTTTTGGATTAGGTATTTGCTCGCAGAGGAAATGAGCTTTCCGGGAGTTATTATTTTCACACCTTCAATTACCTTCCTCCCCCTGTACCCGCGATCTACAATACCATATTTGGGCATTTTATCTGTTAACCTTTCTACTTGTTTTAATTGTGGGGAAAGTGTGTCACCATCATAGATGTTTTCTGAAAAAGCCATCGCTCCTATTATTACGCCTGATCTTTTTGTCTTTACTATTGAGCTTTTATTTCCAAATTCATATTTT
>JBEPYD010000086.1:0-11557 GCA_041641575.1 Bacteroidales bacterium | reverse complement strand
TGCGTAGCTCACAGGATATTTCCAGTCAGGTGGCACAATCTGGCGAATCACTGAAAGGTTCGTACCAAAAATTAGCTGAATCGATAGATCAACAGTTTAATTCCATCTCCAATGGGGGTCAGTCATACGGTAACCAATTAGAGAGTTTAAATAAGAATTTGAGTGCTTTAAATGCGGTTTATGAACTCCAACTACAAGGCACAAATGAGTATCTTAAAGAAAATCAAAAACTCTATGGTGGATTTAACAGCATGCTTTCTAATTTGAACGAATCTGTTGAGGAAACAAAGAGGTATAAGGAAGAAATCTCAAAACTTGGTGAAAATTTAGCTTCACTAAACAGCGTGTATGGAAACATGCTTACGGCAATGAACGTGAAGAAATAGCTTCCATGCAACCAAAAATAATCAGGATATTAAAGAATTATATATAGAATATGGGTCACGGTAAGGAAACTCCCAGGCAAAAGATGATTGGCATGATGTACTTGGTGCTAACAGCATTACTTGCCATGAATGTCTCTAAGGATGTTTTGGATGCTTTTGTCATTGTGGATGAGGGAATTACAAAAACAACTGAAAATTTCTATCTAAAGAACGATATGCTTTACCAGGCTTTTCAACAAGCAGCTCAAGAGAATGAAGAAAAGGCTGGTGCATGGCGCGACCTGGCTTTTGAAGTAAAGGACCGTTCAGATAAACTCTATGAATATATTCAGGAATTAAAGGTAGAGATTGTTGAAGAAAGTGAAGGTCCAGAATCAGAAGCTATACAGGAAGGTAAGATCATTAGCGAAAATGTAACCGGCAAAGACAATACGGATATTCCTGCTCAGATTATGATCGGGGACAACAATGATGGAAAAGCCAATGAACTTCGTGCGGCAATAGAGGAGTATGAGGAATTTTTGCTTTCTATACTCCCTTCCAATGCAGAAACTACAGCCGAATCTATCAGGCAAAGTCTTGATACTGAGGATCCCCCATCTAAAGAGGGTCAGCAAACCACCTGGCAACATGAACATTTTGATTACTTACCCTTAATTGGTGTAGTCACCATTATGTCTGGTTTCCAGGCTGATGTACGGAATGCAGAATCAGAAGTTTTACGTTACCTGTATAGCAGGATTGACGCAGGTTCTTTTAAATTTAATAAACTGGAGGCCCAGGTTATTCATAGCTCAAGCTATGTTCTGCGTGGCAATCCATATACAGCAGAAGTATTTATATCAGCCTTTGATTCCACGCAACAACCTGTAGTTTATGTAGGCCGTTACGATTCGGTTCAACGTGAAGACGGAACCTGGGATTATGAAATGGAAGGTAACTATGATTCACTTCCTGTAGAAGGCGGGAAAGGAATTTATGATATCAGACCTTCATCACTTGGATATCAGGAATGGGGTGGATTAATTAAACTAAAATCACCCAGTGGTGGCGCAGATATAAAGAAACCCTTCCGTATGGAATACCAGGTTGCTGAACCCAGCCTTGTTGTTTCACCAACAAAGATGAATGTGTTTTACCTTGGCGTGCCTAACCCTGTAGAGATATCAGTGCCGGGTGTACCCGCAGATAAAATTTATCCGTCCATTACAAATGGTAGCATCTCAAAATCTGGTGCAAGTTATGTGGTAAAACCTACACGTCCGGGTACCAGTCTTATCACCGTTACCGCAGAGGTGGAAGGTGAGCGCAAAAATGTTGGCTATAAAGAATTCAGGGTAAAAGTAGTTCCAAACCCGGTTCCAAAGGTAGCTGGTATGAGTGGTGGTGATATAAACAAAGGTGTTTTGGCAGCCCAGGCAGGTGTTATTGCCGAAATGGAAAACTTTGATTTCGATCTGAACTTCCGTGTTACTGAATTTATGGTCTCTACTTCTCAAAACGGATTTGTGCGGGAAGCAGGAACAAAAGGTAACAGGTTTAGTGGCGAACAAAAAGGAATTATCAACAACGCTACCAAAGGGCAGCGTATTTATATACAAGACATTAAAGCGGTAGGACCGGATGGTTCTGTCCGTGATTTACCAACAATTGCATTTAGAGTTAATTAATTAAATTTACCCGATATGAAAAAGATAATAATTTTCTTTCTCGTGACTCTTTTTTTAGGTATTGTTTTTCAAAAAAATAATATCGTACACGGTCAGGACCTTGTAAAGGAAGTATATGTAAAAGAACATATTCCCAACAAAGATCCGGTGCCTTACCCCTATGTAAGGGAAGCTGACGTTATGTGGGCGAAAACTGTATGGAGAATTCTTGATCTTCGTGAGAAAATGAACTTTCCTTTATATTTCCCAACGCAGCCCATTGGAAACCGTATGAGCTTAATTGATGTGCTGCTTTATGCTGTTGAGAATGAAAATCTTACAGCTTATAGTGCTACGGATGACTTGAACGAGTTTAAGCAGATAATCAGCCTTGCTGATGTGAATTCTACCCTGGATAAGGGATTTGATACCGTTCAGGTTAGAAACCTTGACACCCAGCTTTTGGAAGACACTGTGATAGCCCGTGCTGCAAAGACAGATGAAGTAAAGCAAATTATGATCAAAGAGAAGTGGTTCTTTGACAGAAAACATTCAACCATGCAGGTGCAAATCGTGGGTATGTGTCCCATAAGAATGTATTACCGCGATGAAGAAATTGGATTAGAGGATGCCACTATTCAAAAGAAGAAAACTTTCTGGGTATATTATCCTGAGGTACGCGATGTACTATCTAGTCATGAAATATATAACAGGAACAACGATGCGCAGCGCATTTCATTTGATGACTTTTTCATGCAAAGGAGATTCTCCAGTTATATCTTTGCTGAATCAAATGTATATAACAACCGGTCTGTAATGAATTATGCTCCTGGAAGAGAATCACTGTTGGAATCCGAAAGAATAAAAGAATATCTGTTCAATATGGAACATGACTTGTGGGAGTATTAATCCTCCATGCAAGTTTATAAAACCAAAAGAGCTATGCGGAAACGCATAGCTCTTTTTGATTCTGTCAAATTAGAAATTACGATGAATTAGAGATAGCTTTCTCCTTTCTTAATTTTTACATCATTCACAAATTGCTTAATTTTCTGTTCATCTTCTTTTCTGCAAATAAGCAATGTATCATTCGACTCCACTACGATATAATTTGAAAGTCCCTGGATTACAGCTAATTTATTATCAGGCATTTTAACAATGCAATCATTCAGGTCATAACTGAACACATTTTCTCCACGTACTGCATTACCTTTATTATCTTTTTCAGAATGCTCATACAAAGAACCCCATGTTCCCAGATCCGACCATCCAAAATCGGCACATATTACATGTACATTATCTGCTTTTTCCATAATGCCGTAATCAAGTGATATGCTTTTGCAATTAGGGTAAGCTTTGTCAATAAAACTTCTTTCCTCCGGGGTATTGTACTTTCCAATTCCTTCAGAAAAGAGGTTGTTAACATCAGGTAAATTTTTATTAAAAGAATCCATGATGGTGGGTAAGGACCAGAAAAATATACCTGAATTCCAGAAAAACTCACCGCTGTCTAAAAAGACTTTGGCCATTTTTAAATCGGGTTTTTCTGTAAATGTTTTCACTTTTGTAATTTTGTTCAGTAAGTCGCCCTGATTGGCATTTACCTGTATATACCCATATCCGGTTTCCGGACGGCTGGGTTTAATACCAATGGTGAGCAGCGCTTTGTTTGATGCAGTAAAATCAAGTCCTTCTTCAATAATTTTTAGAAATTCCTGCTCTTTCATAATTAAATGGTCAGAAGGAGCCACAACAATGTTTGCCTCAGGGTTTGTTTCGCGTATTTTATAATTGGCATAGGCAATACATGGCGCAGTATTTTTGCGCATAGGTTCGAGCAAAATATTATCATCCTTAACTTCCGGTAGCTGCTCATTTATTAATTCCTTATAATCTTCATTTGTAACAATTATGAAGTTCTCTGCCGGTATAATTTTGTTAAATCTCTGGAAGGTTTGTTGGATAAGAGTCTGTCCGGTTCCTAATACATCAAGAAATTGTTTGGGATGATTGCTTTTGCTAAAAGGCCAGAATCGGCTCCCCACTCCGCCTGCCATAATAACACAATAGTTATTTTTATTCATAAAAGAGCTTTTTAATATTATTTCAGCTAAAATAATAAATTAATACCATTCTGTCTTTTTAAACAGCGTAAAATTATTGTAAACATTTGTTTCCTTACAAAGTGATATATTTCAATTCTTACCATTCTGTGTATGGAATTAATTATCTTTGGGAATTGTAATTATCCGGCATTTTTATGGCTATTAAATACACTGAAAAAATTCTGTCAAGAATTCTTCTTTTAAATTTCTTTTTTCATTTTGGAAAATACTGGCTGTTGCTTTCAAAAGTATTTGCCCGGCCGGAAAAAAGAAAAATCTATTATCAGCAGACCATTAGGGAAATAGAAAAGCTGGGTGTAAACTCCGTGGGCATTGTCATTATTATTTCAATTTTTATGGGCGCTGTTATTACACTCCAAACCCGTTATAATCTGGAAAACCCACTTATTCCTTTATATTTGATAGGACTTACAGCCCGCGATACCATGTTATTAGAATTTTCGTCCACCATGGTGGGGCTGATTTTAGCCGGAAAAGTGGGTTCAAATATAGCATCGGAGATTGGCTCAATGCGGGTATCTGAACAAATTGATGCCCTGGAAATAATGGGCATTAATTCTGCCAGCTTCCTTATATTACCCAAAGTGCTGGCTACGGTTATCTTCAATCCATTTCTTACCCTTATTAGCATGATTATTGGTGTTTTGGGTGGATGGTTTGCAGTAGTTGCTACTGGTGCTCTTCCTGTGGCCGATTATATTTATGGAATTAAATATGCTTTCATTCCTTACTATGTATTATATGCGCTCATAAAAACCATTGTTATTGCCTTTATCATCACCAGCATATCGGCTTACCAGGGATATTATGTAAATGGTGGTTCACTTGAGGTGGGTAAATCAAGCACGCGTGCTGTGGTTTACAGCAGTATTGCTATTTTGTTTTTTAATGTTATCATCACTCAACTTATGTTGTCATGATAGAGGTAAAAAATCTGCATAAATCATTTGGTGAACAAGAGGTATTAAAAGATATATCTGTTGTATTTGAAAAAGGTAAGACCAATCTTATAATTGGTCAGAGTGGCTCTGGAAAGACGGTATTATTAAAATGCATAGTAGGTCTGCATCCGATCGACACTGGTGATATCATATACGGTGGCGATATTTGTTTTAATAAACTAAACTTTAAAGAGCGTAAAAATATACGGAAACAAATGGGAATGCTGTTTCAGGGCTCTGCCTTGTTTGACTCTTCCACAGTATTGGAAAATGTGATGTATCCGTTACAAATGTTTACTGATTTGAGTGAGAAGGAGAAAGTTAAACGGGCCAATGAATGTCTGGAACGTGTTGACATCACCCATGCAAACGATCTCTTTCCGGCTGAATTAAGCGGTGGGATGCAAAAGCGGGTGGCCATTGCCAGAGCAATTTCTCTAAACCCAAAATATCTATTTTGTGATGAGCCAAATTCCGGGTTGGATCCCCGAACGGCCATTTTAATAGATAATTTAATTGCTGAAATTACCCGGGAATTTAATATGACAACCATCATAAATACCCATGATATGAACTCGGTTATGGAGATAGGGGACAATATTGTTTTTATATACCACGGGAAAAATGAATGGAAAGGATCAAAAAACGAGATATTTTCTGCACCCAACGATCATTTAAATGAATTCGTGTTCGCATCAAATCTCACAAAAAAAATAAAAGACAATATGCAATAGCTGCTTTTATTTATCCTTTACCTCTTCGTAATCAACATATTCTCCTTCATTTTTGGCTATTTTCTTCTTTTTTTCAGGTACATAATCAATGTTTACAGCGCCTTCTTTCCCGGTTCGCTGATGGGTATTATTCTGATGCTGCTTTTGATTCTTGTTCATTTCTTTTTGAACATAGTTTTTCAAAAAGTAGGGAAGAACATACCGCACCAGTAGCTTAAAGCCATAGTAAATAACTACTAAAATAAAAATTGTTCGTAACAGACCTATAATCATGTCGGTAAAAGATATTTCTTGCAAAGATAGTTATTAACCTGAACCCAAAAAATATGCTGGATGCAGGTTATTCATAAAGTCGTGAAAAAGCTCGTGTAAATTGTGACCTTTTTTATAAAACGAACATTTCACCGAAATTGTTTTAACATGCGTATATTTATAGATTAATTATATAAACCCAGCATTTTTCCAATGGAGTTGAGAAATGACGAGTTCCGGTTCTTACATTCATAAAATTAACTATAAATTTTTATAATCCTGTGAAAACAACCTCTCCAAGACAAATGGCCATCTATATTGCCATATCAGCTTCGCTGGTGGCCGGAATAGCATTGATCATCACAAATATCTTTTCAAAATATCCTTTTTGGCTGCTGCTGATTTTTTCCCTGTTGATTGTTTTTAGTGCCATCTATTTAATTGTGTTTTATGCCTTAAACAGTTTTATTTTTGAAAAAATCAATCCTATTTATAAGACAATCCATAATTTTAATCTTCCGGAAAAGGAATTGAAAAAGAATGTGGGGGAAAATGATATGATTACCGAAGTAAACCAGGAAGTATTAAAATGGGCCCGTAATAAAACACGCGAAATTGCGCAACTAAAGCAGATGGAAAAGTACAGGAAAGATTTTTTAGGCAATGTTTCGCATGAGTTAAAAACGCCTATTTTCAATATTCAGGGATATGTTTTAACGCTTCTTGACGGAGGTTTGGAAGATACTTCTATTAACCGCTTATATCTTGAGCGCACAGAAAAAAGCATTAACCGTATGATTTCGATTGTTGAAGACCTTGAAGCTATAAGCAGACTGGAATCCGGAGAACTGAAGTTAAAAATTGAATCGGTAAATCTGGTTAAATTAATTGAAGACGTATTTGAGATGCAGGAAATGCGGGCAAAAAAGATGAAGATAAAGCTTGGCTTTTCCCATAATTACGACAAACCATTAAAAGTACTGGCTGATAGGGAGCGCATTTTGGAAGCTGTGAATAACCTAATTGTAAACTCTATTAAGTATGGGAAAAAGCATGGCAAAACCACAGTTTCCTTTCTTGATATGGGTGAGTACGTGCTTACAGAGATAACCGATAATGGCATTGGAATAGGTGAAAATGACATACCAAGAATATTTGAACGCTTTTACCGTACCTCCATCAGCAGGGCAAAGGACCATTCTGGCTCCGGATTGGGGCTGGCAATTGTGAAACATATCTTTGAAGCACATAACCAGACCATTAATGTGCGGAGTGCATTGAATGTAGGTACTTCTTTTGCATTTACACTGAAGAAAGCCTGACCATAAGATGAGCCTTATTTCGCCCCGGCTGGAATGTCGTAGAGCATTGGAACATCTTTGTATGGGTCTTTTTTGCATCCGAAAATCAGGTTCAGACCAAAACGCAGATTAAACATCCGTGCTTCCCTGGGAATTATTGGTAAGCCTGTGGAAACTTCTTCTCCCAGATGTACGGGTACCAGATCACTGATCATATACAGATTCAAGGGGCCCAGCTTTGTACTCACACCTAACCCAAAATTATTATAGGTGTTGTCTTTGATTGTGTAAGAAAAGCTTGCTGCAAGCATTTTCAGCGGATAAAAATTTGCTGAGAATGTAAATTGCTGCCGGATTTTTGATTTATAAATCTCTGACCGGGACAGCACGCCCACGCTTATTTTTTCAGTAAAATGATACTGGCCTCCCAAATAAACTTTAGCAGTAAGGAAAGTGGTATAAGGATCTTTGCTACCCGTAATATTAAATTCATTCTCAAGTGAATCCATTAAAGCCTGGCCCATTTCCAAACTGTCTATGAATGGAACATCAACACCATCAAAAGAAAAAGTAGCATCCTGACTGATATTATAATTATTTGTTTTCCACCTGACATATCCTAAATCAATTATACTTGCTGATAAGCTTACTTTGTCATCAAGGTTATAGTGGGCGCCTAAATCAAGACCCAGGCCAAAATTGCCAGTGGCCGCTTCAATTCCTGATGAGGTAGAAATATTTTCTTCTATCTCTAAGCTATCAAATTCAAAGTCACCATCAGTGATTGGGATATTTACAAAAGGAAGATTGGCATTGCCTTCAAATTTTGAGGTTACAATCCATTCTTCACGGTTTGTTTGAATGCTCATTTCAGAGACATTTGTAGATAAATCGGCCAGGCCGAAAAGTAATTTTCCTCTTACCCCTACTGTAAGGCCACTGCTTATCTCTTTTGATAAACCTAAACCAAACTCCATTAGGGAAGTAGTGTTGAGTGAGAAAGAGCTAAGGTCAAAAAAGTCACCATTCTCATTTCCTTCAAATATCAGATTTATCAGATCGCCGGGATAGGCAAAGCGTAACATGGTGCGTTGTCTGATGTCGAGCATTACAAATGTTTCTCCGGCCCTGAAGCCCAATGAGGCAACATTGAGACTTTGGTCAATCCCAATGGTATTTCTGTCTTGAAAATTATTTAGGAAAGCACTTAAATCTGCGTTTTCATCAATGTCAATGGGAGTGATGGTTTCTCCGTTGCTTCCTTCCATAAAAATATCCGAAAAACTGAGCGCGCTATGCTCAAATGTCATTTCCAGGGGAGCCAAACCAGGCATACCAAGGAAGAAGTTGCAACGGGGTTGAGTTGCCGGATTTAATAAATAAGATTGGGGAACACCGCGCATAAAGTAGTTGGTGTTGCTCTGTTGGGCAAGAATTGTATTCGATCCTGATAAAAAAATCACCAGTAAGAGCAGCAGGTTCCGTTTCTCAAATATCTTGTTCATTTGTTTATATTTTTATTGTCATTCGCCAAAGAAATCAGCAGCATGGATTCATTGTTTTCAATTCTTATGCTGTTAAAATTCTGGTTAATTTTCTTCCTGATTTGTAATATAGTGGATTTTGGCATCTGCGCTTACCTGAAAATTAAGCGCATAATGGGTAAGTATTTTAATATCCCTTGCAATACCGTCCTCTTCTGTTGTTTTTAATTTTCCTGTTATAATAATTTTTGTAGAGGACTTAAAAATATTATCCGCAAATTCCTGGTCGAAATAGATGCTTTTTTCAACACGGTCCACCTGATCTTTAATCACTATGCCACTGGCATTTACCGGAGCCGCTTTTAAAACATCGAACCTTACACTATCCAGCCTGGCACCGGTAATTGTATCATAAATCACAAAATCAACATCAACTGTTAGCGGAAACTCATTGCTAACATAGAAGAATATCTCTGCCCATTCAACAAAGTCAACATCTTCATTGTCACCTAAATCTAGCGCTACGGTGTCAACCAGTTCCAGGTCGGCTTTAAAATGCATTGGAATTTCTATTTCAGCAGTTCCTTCTATGCGGCTGTCGTATGTTACAAAGTTCTGATAGGTAGGATCTCCTTCAGGATTACTTCTTGCTGTCCCTGAAAAAATAATATTTGAGGGGAGTGGAAATGTCAAAAGATCTAGCAGGTTGGGGATAACAGTTTTATCAATTGTCAACCTTGCCGCAGTATCAGGGTTTGGGCAAGTAGGAGCGTAAATGTCTATGATGCTCGTGGCCGGATCAACTACTTTGCCATCGTTGTAAACGCCTGATAAGATTATTTCGCCCTGAAGGGGAACCCCAACGGATGAATAGTAATCAATATGTACTTTTGGATCCATCAGGGTAAATGTACCCATTAAGAAATCCAGGTCTTCAAATTCCGATGAAATAGTATCCGTATCCAGATCGAAAGAATTTTGACCAAAATATCCGTAGGCACTTTCATATTCAAGATCTTTAAATTCAAAATTGATAGATGCTCTTTCGCCTGCTGTAATACCATTGCCGGGAATTTTATTGAGTACAAGCTGAAATACAACCGCAATTTTATTTGAATTTGAAACGGTATCTTCGAAAATAATCTCTTCTCCTGAAATATCAATAATTTTACTGCCTACGTAATTGCCGCCGGCGTCACTCAGCAGAACAGTATCCTGCAAAGGATTACCGCCAATCAAAACGCCCGGAGAGGTAATCACAATAAAGCCATCGTGATTAAAATCAGATGAGGCCTCTATATCAATATAACCTGTGCGCATGGTCATGCTATCCAGGCGTTCATTGTTTTTAAAAAGGAATTCATATAATTCAATCGTATCGTAGGCTGTGATAGTAGTGGGCAGAAGTGCTTCGGGCACTGTGAAGGGAGCTATTATGTTATAGTTTGCCAGTTCCTGGTCGTCGAGCGAGACAAAATCTCTGGCGTTCAGACTAAATGCACTATCTGCTTTTATCACCAGCTTAATGCTGTCTTCCATTTCACCATAAAATACCACCGTATCGTTAGGTGTAACAAGCTTTCGAAGGGTCATCTCTCCCTTTACCAAAGGTCCTGAGAAGCTGTGGTTAAACACAAAATCGTCGCTGATATTTTCAAGGTCGTATTTTCCTTTAATACAGGAGGAAAAAAGCCATAGCCCTAACAGAAAAATCATTAGAATTTTTCCGGTTTTAAAAAGGGATTTATTCTTCATTACCAGATTTTTAAATAAAAAAATTCATCTACAGGCTTCATTGTACGGAATAGTTGTACAAAAAGTTATACCTGCTGCCGGCAATGAGGTTAAATCGGCTTATTTTTCGGTTAAAAACACCAATACTAAAAAGTGTATTACCCTCAAGTGGAAAGCCTTCGTATATTTTCCCATTATTGTTAAATAAATACAGCTTGTTATCAGCATGGTTTAATACTCCTATTTTTCTATCAGAGGCGGAAAATTGAAAATAAACCGGGCGGTGCTCGATATCAGAGTCAAACGTATATGAAAAAAGCTCCTTTTTATTCTTGCCATAAACGTAAAGTTTATCTTCATCAATAAAAATATAATCCTTTTGGCCGTCGGCATCTACATCCTGAAAATCAAAGAAGTGATTGCCGCTAAAAGTTCTGATGTTTGTTTTCTCCATGCTGCCATCAAAGAATATATGGTGAATATTCCCTGCGGTATCTGTAATGGCAATACTGGAAGTAGCTGTTGAGCCCGTATTTTCAACAATATAATTGTTATTCTCTGATTTAGGCAGTATGGTATTTACAGGAACCCGGGTATTTCCGCGGCGGTCAAGAATATAGGTCTGATACTTATCGCCAAATACAATAAAATCTTTGGTTCCTATCCTGAAATGCTGAACAGGATGTTTCACCTCGCTTGTTGATCCTTCAAAATCCCATCCTGGGAGTATTTTACCCTCTTTATTATACACATATACTTTTTTATCCTCGCCGGCAATGAAGAACCGGTATTTTAAATTGTTTTCATAATCCATTAATGCAACTCCGTTTGTGGCGGGGGAGCGCAATCTTACCGGATAATGCTCCACATTATTCCCATTCCTGTCAAGGATATAAATATAGTTCTTTGTACTGAACAGCATCTGATATTTTGAGTTTCCGTAAAAATCA
>JBEPYD010000085.1:0-11607 GCA_041641575.1 Bacteroidales bacterium | reverse complement strand
GAGCCGTATTATCGAAAGCTTCGAGTGCCAGGGGATCACCTTTTTTTGCATATTCATAAATCATACGTGAATCCACCTGCTCAAAAGTAAAGTTACGCAACTCTGATTCAAAAGTAGTGGCCCCCATTAGTTTAAACAACGTTCTTCTGATACCTGTAGCAGAGACATAGGTTTCCAGGCATCCTCTGCGTCCACATCCACAGCGACGTCCGTTGGGTTTTACCGTCACATGTCCGAGCTCTCCGGCAAAGCCGTCGTGGCCATACACCACGTTTCCATTTACTACAAAACCACTTCCCAGGCCGGTTCCGAGTGTAACCACGAGAAAATTTTTCATGTTTTTTGCACCACCATAGACCATTTCTCCCAAAGCAGCGGCATTGGCATCGTTTGTAAGTTTAATGGGTAAATTGTAATATTCCCTGAAACGGTCGGCCAAATTCACAATACCTTTCCATTTGAGGTTGGGAGCATGCTCCACGGTGCCTTTGTAATAATTGCCATTGGGTGAACCTATTCCAATTCCGAGGATGTTAAGCTCTTCTTTTTTCCTGCCCTCAGCAATGGCTTTTTCAAGCTCAAAATGTAAATTCTTCAGGTACGAATCAACGTTATCAAAATTTTCGGTTGAGGTAAATCCTTCGAAATATGTATTTCCTTCCCGGTCTACAATTCCATATTTGGTAAATGTTCCCCCAATATCGATGCCTATTACTACTTCCTTCATAAGGTCATTATTTTATTTTCAACTTTGAATGTTTATATTTTGTTACTTTATTTTTTTTGAATGCGAAGTTAAAATCAGGTAAAAAATGCTGCTTACCTCTTGTTAATGAACAATCACTACATCTGGTTGTTTACAGTCGCTCTGAGGTATTTGTATTTATTTTCAGGGGTTTTATTTTATGCCCTTTCCAGCCATAATAGGCAAGGTAAATATAACAGAAAACAGGCACAATAAACGAGGCATGTATACCCGTGGCATCTGCCATGGCTCCCTGTATGATGGGAATCAGAGCTCCACCGAGAATGGCCATAACCAGGAGAGAGGAACCCTGGCTGGTGTATTTCCCAAGATCCTTAATGGCCAGCGTGAATATGTTTGACCACATAATGGAGTTGAACAACCCAATGGAAATCACTGTCCAAACTGCTACCTGGCCGGATGTAAACAAGGTGATGATAAGCAATCCTATAACTATCAGTGCAAAAATAAACAAGGTTCGTGAGGCCAGTGAGCGCCCCAGGCGGAAAGCCAGCAGGTTCACTGCCATAAATGCCAGAAATGGGATTACCCTTGAAAATGCCAATCCGCTTTCAAGGTACACAATACCGTAAATTAAGAAGAATGTAAGAATAGCAACACCCGTCATCAACACGTTTTTCCTTACGCCTTTGATGGCATCGTTCAGGGAAATTGCACCTAAAAACCTTCCAATCATAGCTCCGCCCCAGTAAAATGCTAAAAATGATTTGGCCTCCATCTCCGGGTATCCCACCATTTCATTCATATAATTGATCAATACGCTACCGATGGATACTTCGCCACCCACATACATAAAAATAGCTACCATTCCCAGAACTAAGTGACGGTAACGCAAAGCACCGGCACCTTTTTCAATGGTTTCGTCGCTGGTAAACTGCGGAAGTTTGGTTAACTTAATAATGAGGGCAAGCAACAGAAATATACCTGCAAACCAAAGATAGGGAAGCTGCACCCCATTGGCACTAATGGCATTTCCCCCATCGGTGAGTATGGGCTGATTATCGGCATTCAGCAGGGGTGCTCCGCGCAAGGCAAAGTAATGAAAAACAAGGTATCCGCCGAGTACGGGCGCTACGGTAGTTCCAAAAGAATTGAATCCCTGTGCAAGGTTGAGCCTGCTGGAAGCTGTTTGTGGCGAACCCAGGATTGCCACATAGGGATTGGCTGCAATTTGTAATAAAGTAAAACCGAGCCCGAGAACGAAAAGGGCTCCCAGAAAAAGGCCATATAAGCGGTAATCAGCGGCAGGATAAAAAAGCAGACAACCCAGGGCTGAAATGAATAATCCGAGTAAGATGCCATTCTTGTAGCCAATTCTGTCAATCGGATCGCCCGATCGAACAGAAATAAGGAAATATATCACAGAACCGATAAAATAGGCCATAAAAAAAGCAAATTGCACCAGCATGGCTTCAAAATAGCTCAGTTCAAAAGCTTTTTTCAGAAAAGGAATGAGAATATCATTCATACTGGTAATAAAGCCCCACATAAAGAAAAGCATTGTTAGTACTACCAGGGCACCTGTGTAACCGGGTTTTTTATGATCGGTCATGATTAAGTTTTTTTTAGGAATTTACAAATGTAATATTTTAGCGGTAATGAGAGGCCAGTGCCAGCTTATTTTCCCCATATCAGGGATAAAATTTCGGATGAATATTTTTTTTTGGCAACTTTTTTAGGAAGATGGAGTAAACCTTTCTTACCAAAACATTAAAATTCTTTGCGGAATAATTGTAAAACATGCTTTAAAACCGTTTTTTTCGATTCTTTTATTTGTTTACAGATGATGATTTTGCTTAAATTAGCTTATCGTAAAATTTAAACTGGCTAAATACAGGTAAGTATAATGACTTTATTATTTTTGCGGCCGATCAATGGCTGAAACCAGCCTGTAAGTTCAAATTCAGAAGATATTTCTTCAGTTAATAACAAACAGAAATAACAGTTTCCTAACCATGAAAAATATTATTGTACCCATAGATTTCTCAGAAGACTCATTAAAAGGACTTGACCTTGCGCTCCTTTTTTCGCAAAAAGCATACACCAATATTCAGTTGGTTTATGTACAAAAAAAATCTCATTACGCATATCCCGGTGCTATCGTCAAGGAAGAGATACGTGAGGCTGAAGGCAGGTTTCAGCAGATACTGGAAACATATCTGCCCAGGTTGGGCAATGATTCCAGGCTGCGTTACATCGTAAAAAAAGGAAAAGTGTATGAGGAGGTGGTTAGCCAGGCTGATTCTTATAAAGATGCTATCATTTGCTGTTCTACACATGGGGCTTCCGGGTTTGAAGAATTGTTTATCGGCAGCAATGCTTTCCGTATTATATCCGCCACCGAAAGGCCTGTATTTACAATAACAAAAGGCGATGCTCCAAAAAATTTTAAGAAAATTATATTGCCCATAGATGTGACTCCCCAAACCCGGCAAAAGTTACCACTTACCACAACCATTGCGCAACTGTTTAATGCTGAAGTTCATGTGGTAAGTGTTTCTGCATCGCGTTCAAAACAAGCACAGAGCAGGCTTCGTGCATATTCAAAACAAGTAAGCGATTACCTGAAAGGTGCCGGTGTACCAATAATTACTGATTCAGTAGTGGGAGATAACATAACTGATATAACATTGAACTACGCCAATGCTGTACAGGCCGACCTTATATCTATTATGACAGAGCAGGAAACCAGTCTTTCAAATCTGCTGCTGGGAAGTTATGCACACCAAATGTTAAATAATTCTCATATTCCGGTACTCAGCGTAACACCATCTGAAATGCGCGTAAGCGGTAGCTTCCGTACATTCGGATAGTGTGTATTCACTACATTAATCTGGAAATACGGGCGATGAACAATGCCTGTTAAAGCAGCGTTTAATTTATTAAAGATTAAACATTGCATAAACATGAATCTTCGAATACATCACATTAATTTCATTCTTTTTCTGATCCTGTTCACGTTGAACGGATGCAAAACAGTGGAAAATCCCCCACGCACGGTAGAGAAGGTAAACATAGAAAAATATGCCGGTACCTGGTACGAGATAGCTTCTTTTCCTGCTCCTTTCCAGAAAGGATGTGCATGTACCACTGCAGAATATATCCCAACAGGTAATGGATACCTGAAAGTAGTGAACAAGTGCCGCAAAGGGAGTGAAAATGAAAACATTGATAAAGCCACAGGCAAGGCATTTGTAGTGGAAGGGACAGGCAATTCCAAATTAAAAGTACAGTTTTTCTGGCCTTTCAGGGCAGACTACTGGATTCTTGCCCTGGCAGATGACTATAGTTATGCTGCTGTAGGCAGCCCCGATCGTGAATACCTTTGGTTATTGTCCCGCCAGCCGCAGATGGAGAATACCACACGTGCAAAACTGGAAGCTCAGTTAAAAGAAAAAGGATTTGATGTAAGCCGGTTGGAAAAAACTCCTCAGAACTGCTGGAAGGCAGGCATAGATTAACTTTTATTTTTTAGCTTTCACAATTAACCCTGTACCTGTTTCGTGCGTGCCATTTACATCCATTTTGTTTAAAATGAGGCAAATGGGGAAGGTTATCAGGTAATAAAAGGGCAGAATGATAAAAAATAATTTGCTTACATTTAACATGATGATGGGGTACTTCATGGAAAGCCTCCAGGAAATTTTACCCGGTTTTCCGTATGCATAATGGAGGTACACATGAGAAAATCCGGCATATTTAAGCTTGTCATGCATTTCATTCATGTTGTACCCGTCGCGCACATGCTCGTCAATAAATGAATGGTCATCATCATCATGGACATCAGAACCACCCATATCAGATGGGGTATTGATCAGTAAAACACCGCCGTCTTTCAGACTTTCATGGAAATTTTTAAATACATCCACATCCTTTTCAATATGCTCCATTACATCTACGGATAATATCAGGTCATATTTATCAGGATTTTTATAGGTCTCCAAATCTGCTTTCTGAAAGCTAACCCTGTCACTGCGACCAATATTGCGGAAGAATTTACGGCAATCTTCCATTTGTTCTTCTTTCAGGTCAACACCCGTTATATTCCAGTTTTTTCCCAGCGATGACATGTAATAGGAATACTGGCCAAAGCCAGATCCGGCATCCAGCACATTAATTTCGTCGCCCATGTCCTGACGGATTTTTTTTAACTCTCGCTTTATGTGCCACGTACGCAGCAGGAGTAAATCAAGTAGTTTGTAAAAAGTAACCCGCAAAAAAGGAGTTGAATTAAAAACCTTGCCCAGGCTGCGTTTGATCGGATCGTATTTCATGCTCATGAAAATATATTTCTCTAAAAATCAGTTCATTGTATCGAATTGCCCGAAAAGGGACTGCCGAAGATACTTTTTTTACTTTTATGATTTCAACAGATTATCAATTTTTTCTACATAATCGAGGCTGTCATCAATAAAAAACTGAAGCTCGGGAATGATTCTTAGCTGGTGCCGAACCCTCGTGCCCAAATCATGACGAATGGTTTTGGCATTATGTTCAATAGTTGCCAGCACTTTATCGTTGTCCTTTGTTGGAAAAATGCTCAGATATACTTTTGCCAGCCCCAGATCAGGGGTAACCCTTACAATGGTTACTGTAATAAGCTTACCCGGTGCAAGTTCCCTGCTGTTTTTATCTAAAATATCTCCAAGTTCTTTCTGGAGCAGTTTTCCAATTTTATTTTGTCTGATGGTAGGCATGGTTTACTTTTTTTCAAATTTGAAAATAATTATTCAGGATTTTCCGGCAATACCCACGTTTCTTCAAGATCCCAGTTGGCTCTTACAGGTATGGGTTTATCTTTAAAAATAACCTGCTCAGGTTGTTTTTGTTCCAGATACCTGCCGGGATCCCACTGCATGTTTCCATTGCGGTCATAAATAAGCTTAAGTGAATAAGTTGAAGGGGATAAGTAGTCAAATACTACCTGCCCGGACTCACTGAGGTATTTTTCTGCCACAACTTTGTCTTTATCCAATAATTGTATCATAGCAGGCATATCAAGGTTTTCGATATTCAGGATGAGGGTCCCGTACGCATCGTCTTTTTGGGTGCGGAAAGTATGTTCTGTGGTGTCATTTGTGTGCCCGTAAATATTCTGAAGGGCTCCCGGATACAGCCATAGCTTATAAGTTTCATTTGGTTCCCATATAGGCGGCTGCAAAATAAGGGTGCGCCGGTTTTCCAAAGCCCATGATACAGAAAAATCCACGGGTTTCTCCACCGTGTCTTCCATCATCACCATCCTGATGGAATCTTTCAGATATGAATGTAACGGATATTTGCTGGTAAGAATGAGCGACGCGTTGAGGTCCATTATACCCCGTGCTTTTACATTAAATGTGAGTGAAACTTTTTCTTCAACAGCTTTTTCCACTTCATCGTCTGAACGTGAACGCCTGCCTACAGACTTGGTTTCCCTGAAGCGCAGGGCCAGGGTATCTGCATCCCGAAAGGGCATCCGAAGGCTGTCTAAAGCGGTAAATTCAACACGAAATACAAGGCTGTCATTGTTGATCATAGAAGTATCGGTAAGCCAAAATATGATGGAATCACCTACGGGAAGGTTCTCCCGGATGGCCCAATCAGTGGTATCTGTTCTTTGGTAAGGTTTTATTTCAACAGAATCTGTAACCGGGCGATTGAAGATAAACATGAGTTTTCTACGATCATCACGGAGTGTCTCCTTCAGGTATTGGCGGGCGTTGTCCTCGGTAAACATGCGCAGTGAATAAAAAAGATTATAGGCATCGTAAAAGCCCCTGATTACCGAGTCACTTACAAGAGAATCGGGAGAGAGCGGCTTTCCGATAATAATGGAATCACCCTGAAAAACCACCGTATCTCCTTCCATATAAGTACTGTCCTTCGACAGACTTTCGCGCATGAGAGAGTCGGCCACGAACAAACTGTCCTTGCGTGCAGCGATAAGTGAATCTATGCGTGCAAGAATTTCCGGATCAAGGTCTACCAGGCTGTCTGCAAAAGCTACGGGTTCTGCCGGCAGGTCGAACAGATAGTTGCTATTCTGATCTTTAAGCGCCATTAGCCGGTACAAATCCGGACGTACATTGTTGATGGAAAAATATCCTTCTTCATTTGATCTGCTGATAAAATCCGGTAATGTATGGTAGGGTGCAGAATCATTCAGGTTTGAATGCAGCATCACCAATACACCATCTTCAGGCGGTTTTAGTGTAAAGGCATCCAGCACCCGGCCTTTTACAGAGAGGGAATCGATATAGCTGCCGGTGGAAAAAACATATTCATAGTCCGGGAGTAGATTACCTTCATTGTTATCGGCAATGGCATTACCAAAAAAGAAGGTATAAGTGGTGTTGGGGCGAAGCGAATCTTCCCTTAGCACAACTTCAAATGATTTACCTTTTTCACGAATCTCAGGCCTGTTTTGCAGGGGAGGCGAAACCAACAACTCCTGGTTAACCGATTTTAACTGGATAAATTCGTTAAAAGTGATTTCAAAAGAATTTGCATCAAAATTTGTGGTGTAATTATCCGGAACCGCTGATACAACGTAGGGTGGGTCAAGGTCTTTGGGACCACCCACCGGTGAGCCAACCGTGGCACATGCTGAAAGGCCAAAAAGCACAGCGATATAAATAATGATATTAATGTATTTCAATTCCTCTGCCGGTAAAATTTTTGAACTGCAAACTTACTAAGAATTAATTCGAAATAATAAATGCATTATAAATAATACACTAAATTGAAACATTAAAAAATATGATTTAGTACATTTGTCTTTCATTTTGAAAATTAATCTTATGGTTTCTTTGGTGATCCGGTGGAATATAGATCCGGAGATTTTTTCTCTCGGCCCTTTATCAGTGCGTTGGTATGGCTTGCTGTTTGCGTTCTCTTTTGTAGTGGGGTATTTAATTTTTCAGCGCATATTCAAACGCGAAGGGATAAAGGAGGAAGTATTGGATTCATTAACTGTTTACATGGCGCTTGGTGTGATTATAGGGGCACGGTTGGGGCATGTTTTATTTTACGATCCGCAATATTACTTCAGCAATCCTATAAAAATATTTAAAATTTGGGAGGGAGGCCTGGCCAGCCATGGTGCTGCTATTGGAATCCTCATTGCGCTTTACCTTTTTGCAAAAAAGCATAAGAAAACTTTTCTGTGGATTATGGACCGGATTGTTATAGTAGTGGCCCTGGCAGGCTCAATGATACGAACCGGTAATCTGATGAATTCTGAAATTTATGGGGTACAAACAGATCTTCCATGGGGGTTCATCTTTGTTCGTGCCGGAGAGATGGTTCCCAAGCACCCCACACAAATTTACGAAGCCCTGGCATATTTGCTGTTGTTTGTATTGCTTTACTTCTTGTATCAGAAGAGATTACCAAAGCTAAAAGAGGGCCAGCTTTTTGGCATTTTTCTCATTATACTTTTTACTGCACGTTTTTTTATCGAATATATCAAAGAAGATCAATCAGATTTTGAGGCTGGAATGGCATTGAATATGGGGCAGATTTTGAGTATACCCTTTATCATTGGTGGGTTTGCAATGCTGTGGTATGCCGGTAAAAAAAATAAACCTGCTTACAAAGAAGCTGAAAAATCGCAAAAGCGGAAAAAATAAATCGCTTTTGTTGTTGGTGCCGGAATGAACCTGCAGGTTCTTTAAGTTGTTCATAATTAAAACGGTACACACATGGCAAATATTGGTGTTTTCTATGGTTCTTCCACTGGCAATACAGAGACCATTGCTGAAGATATCAGGGATTTCTTCGGACCCTCTGAGGTAGAAATTTTTGATATAGCAACAGCTCAGGTAACAGACTTCGAAAATTATTCGTTGCTTATCTTCGGATCTTCCACCTGGGGACTGGGTGCCTTGCAGGACGATTGGGAAGTGATGCTCCCCAAACTTCAGAAAATAAATTTTGAAAATAAAAAGATTGCCCTTTACGGATTGGGCGACCAGGATACTTATCCTGACACTTTTCTTGACGCCATGGGTGTTTTGCATGCTTTTTTCGTTGATAAAAATTGCCAGATTATTGGCAGCTGGCCTTTGGACGGTTATAGCTTTAAAGCTTCAAAAGCCGTGCAAAAAGGACGTTTTGTGGGTCTGGCCCTGGATGAAGATACCCAAAGTAAATTGACCCCCGGACGCTTAAAGCAATGGCTGGAAAATATTTACAAATCCCTCAACGAATAACTTTGTCAGTACCCCTTTAAAAAAACAATTATCTGTAGGTAACTCTGTTGCCGTTGTTTATTTTTGCAGACTTAAAAGTGTTTTGTTTAAAAAGAAATGTATTTTCGCTTTTTCAAGCATTAAATTAAGAACATTTTCATTAAAACAATAGATTTTTTTGCAAATGCTTTACACAATTGCCGCTTAAATAAACATCATGGAAATAGATAATAACGTTCTCTTTGCCTTTGGCTTAACATTATTTGCGGGTTTATCAACGGGTATAGGGAGTGCCTTGGCCTTTTTTACCCGCTCAACCAGTACAAAATTTCTTTCCATTGCCCTGGGATTTTCCGCAGGTGTAATGATTTATGTTTCCATGGTTGAAATTTTTGTAAAAGCTAAAGATGCACTCGTTACAGCTCATGGAGAAGTAACCGGAAACTGGCTGACAGTTGGAGGGTTCTTTTTTGGTATATTGGTAATTGCCATCATTGACAGGCTGGTGCCTTCAATGGAAAATCCGCATGAGATAAGAAGGGTAGAAGAATTTGATGATGATGAATTGAAGAAAAAAAGCAAGGGTAAACTCATGCGCATGGGGCTTTTTACCGGGCTGGCCATTGCCATTCATAATTTTCCCGAAGGATTGGCAACTTTTGCTGCAGCTTTAACGGATCCTACCCTGGGAATCCCCATTGCAATGGCCATTGCCATTCATAATATTCCGGAAGGGATTGCCGTTTCTTTTCCTATCTATTATGCCACTGGCAATAAAGGGAAGGCTTTTTTGCTTTCTTTCCTTTCCGGACTTGCTGAACCTGTGGGGGCGCTTATCGGCTACTTTCTGCTTTACCAGTTTTTTAACGATACGGTTTTTGGTGTGCTCTTTGCCTCTGTAGCCGGCATTATGGTATTTATCTCACTTGATGAATTATTGCCTACAGCGCGTGAATATGGAGAACCACATCTTTCCATCTACGGATTAATTGCCGGAATGGCAGTAATGGCCGTGAGTTTATTGTTGTTTATTTAATACATGCATACTATTAGTACACAATTTATTATCAATAAGGATATCTAATTTAAGTTAAAATTTTACCATTTGCCCTTAAATTATGCACGTTCATTCCCACGGACATACAATCAAAAAATCGCAACCAGATAAAAACCGGGGAAAAAAACTCCTGCTTGTTACCCTGCTGAATTTTATAATTACAGCAGCTGAGGTAGTGGGCGGTATAATGTCTAACAGTCTGGCTCTTATTTCCGATGCCCTGCATAACCTGGGTGATGCCTTTGCCACCCTAATTGCCTACATTGCCCACCGTATAAGCGGGAAAAAGGCCAGTGACCGCAAAACCTTTGGATTTAAACGGGTGGAGATTCTTGCGGCATTGCTCAATAGCATTATTCTTATAGTTATTTCTTTTTACCTGTTTGTAGAAGCCTACCACCGGTTTCAAAATCCGGAGCCCATCAAAAGTAAGCTCATGCTCATTGTGGCCTCCATTGGTCTGTTGGCAAACCTGATATCGGTTCTGATATTGCATAAAGGTTCTGGTGAAAATATAAATGTGAAAGCCGCCTACCTGCATCTTCTGGGCGATACTTTGTCATCAGTTGCTGTTATTGCCGGGGCCTTGCTGATATTATTTTACGACATTTTCTGGATTGATCCGCTTATCACTGTTCTGATTAGCGGTTATCTTCTTTATGAGACTGTAAAAATACTGGTGCAAACCGTTGAAATTTTAATGCAGGCGGTTCCAAAAGATGTAAACATTGATAAAATTAAAAACCGGCTGGAAGAAATCCCTGACGTAATGAACATCCATCACATACATGTTTGGAATTTAAATGACCAGCAGATTTATTTTGAATGCCACATGGATATACAAAAAGATATTGCACTAAGTATGGCAAATGAAATTCGGCTTAAGGCGGAGGAAATTCTGCTTCACGACCTTGGAATGTCACACGTCACTATTCAAATGGAATACAATTGCTGCCATGATAAAAGTGCAGTACACCAGCAAAAATGATGCTGGCCGCTCTTTTATTCCATATCAGAAATCAGTATCTTTGTCACCCATTGCATTTGAAACCAAATTAAATTTAATGAATTATGTATAAATTAGTACTCGTCAGGCACGGAGAGAGTGTCTGGAACAAATCAAACCGTTTTACGGGATGGACAGATGTAGATTTAACTGACCTGGGTCGTGAAGAGGCCAAAGCAGGTGGAAAAGCATTAAAAGAAGCCGGTTTTTCTTTTGATATCGCCTACACTTCCGTGTTAAAACGTGCCATCCGTACATTATGGATTGTATTAGACGAAATGGATGAGTTGTATATTCCTGTAGAGAAAACATGGCGCCTGAATGAAAGACATTATGGTGCTTTGCAAGGGCTTAACAAAGCAGAAACAGCTGCTGAACATGGCGAAGAAAAAGTAAAAATATGGCGTCGCAGTTATGATACACCACCTCCGGCACTGGAAAAATCTGATGACCGCTACCCGGGTCATTCTCCTGCCTATAAAGATGTTGATGAAAAAGATCTTCCGGTAACGGAATGCCTGAAGGACACAGTGGATCGTTTTCTTCCTTTCTGGCACGAAACCGTTGCACCAGGCATCAAATCAGGAAAAAATATTATTATTGC
>JBEPYD010000084.1:0-11649 GCA_041641575.1 Bacteroidales bacterium | reverse complement strand
CCCTCGATCGGGGCCGGGGTTATGTAGCTACTGTTCTTGTGGAAGCCGGTACTTTGAATATGAGCGATATGATGCTTGCCGGCAGCCATTACGGACACGTAAAAGCCATGTACAACGAACGTGGCAAACAAATTGATAAAGCAGGACCTGCAACGCCTGTGCTCATACTGGGTTTAAACGGAGCCCCACAGGCCGGAGATGATTTCCATGTAATGGAAACCGACCGTGAAGCCAAGGAAATAGCCAACAAGCGTGAACAATTGCAACGCGAACAGGGTCTGAGAACACAGAAACATATCACCCTTGATGAAATTGGCCGAAGGATTGCCATAGGCAACTTCCAGGAACTTAACGTAATTGTAAAAGGTGATGTGGATGGTTCTGTAGAAGCTTTATCCGACTCACTGATAAAATTATCTACTGAAGAAATTCAGGTGAATGTTATTCACAAAGCTGTTGGCCAGATATCTGAATCGGATATTCTGCTGGCAGTTGCTTCCAATGCCATTATCATTGGTTTCCAGGTGCGTCCCTCTATGAGTGCACGTAAGCTTGCGGAGAAGGAAGAAATTGATATTCGTCTGTACTCCATTATTTACGATGCCATTAATGAGCTCAGAGATGCCATGGAAGGAATGCTTTCTCCCGATGTGAAAGAGAACATTACAGCCACACTTGAAATTCGTGAGGTTTTCAAAATAACAAAAGTGGGAACCATTGCCGGATGTATTGTGCGTGAAGGAAAAATACACAGGAACTCAAAAGTGCGTGTGATACGGGAAGGTATTGTAGTTTACACCGGCGACCTTGGATCTCTGAAAAGGTTTAAAGAAGATGTACGTGAAGTTGGAAATGGATATGAATGCGGACTTAACATTGCCAACTTTAACGACATAAAAGTTGGAGACATCGTTGAATCCTTCGAAGAAATAGAAGTGAAGAAGAAGTTGTAAAAACTACTTCTCTGATATAATAGAAAAGGGGTGAAATTCATGAATTTCACCCCTTTTTAATGCTTTCCAGAGAACAAAATTAACAGCCTCCCTAAATGTATTAATGCAAAAGGCAGGAATTATTAAATTCCCTGTTCCTTAAAATAAATTCGGGTTAAAACTTTAAAGAATTCCCGGTCTAACACTTTTTCTGTTACTGCTGCTGCTGATAATTCATTTGAATAGAGCAGTATGCGTAAATCTTTTTCTTTGAGATCAATATGGTATAAAAGCGATTGTAGTTTTTCAGGATTACGGTTCATCAACTCATCAATAAAAACTTCAAGTTGTTTAGATAATTCATCGTAGGCATAACTTGTAATACCGGAAAAATTCACTTCCATGCCAAATACAGCAAAATCTTTTATAATCTGATTGGCTGTGAGTTTAATAATTTCTTCTTTCTTTTTTACTTCGTCAATATTATAAAACCTTCGTAATTTCTCTTCCATTTTTTAAATACCCGGGGGCAGTTATTGTTGGTTGTTATTCTCTTCCTCTTCTATTATTTGCAGGCTATATACAACAGCTTCAACCTGGCGCATCAAATTACGTTTGTCGGCTTTGGGTGCATATACAAATCCCTCTACAGTTACAATTCGGTTGCGGGTCTCATCCACGGTGGAAAGGCTAACAAAAGGGCCTCCCATAAATGCATTTTCTACACGCCACAAACCTCGTATTTCCATAAAATACTTTTTTTCAGACATGAACTCCCTTGTAACTGGAGGCAATGTCTCCTCGGTAGCCATATAACTTCCGGCAGTGGGCCCTGGCACATGTGTTTTCAAAAATGAATTCCTGCGGTTCAGCATTTGTTCTAAATCAAAATCACTTTCTCCTTCGTAGGGATAATGGTACAAGAGTACTCCCTGGCTGGTGGTAGGTGTTTCCAATGAAAGCCAGGCAAAATCATCTTCATTTACATCAAGAGAATAACCTGACGGCACAACTAATGCCACATGATGATCTTCCTTAAGGGTGTTATATATTGCCTGATCCTGTGTTTGCTTATAGCTTTGAATAAGCCGGCTACGTTCTATACGATTGAACTGGTCTATCAAATAATTCGATTCTTCCTGCAACAATTGTAATGCAGCCTGTTGATTAGGCGCAACAACTTTGTAAATATATTGTGGTGTTGAATATTTGTTTCGCTGCAGTGATAATTTAGCTTCCTCAAATTCACTGTCAATATTAATATCGACGATATTTCGGTGTGTCTGGAAAATATTATTAAAAGCTGATCGGGGAATTTGAATTATGTTAAACATGGGTTCAGATTGTGGCAACGAGGTGAAATCACCCTCAAACCAGTGCTCAACAGAATCACCTAAGGGGCTATCCCAGTAATTCTTATTCACAACAACTAATATTTCTCCTGCACTCCCGCTAACTTTAGGCAATAAGGTTTTTTGATCTGTCCCGCAAGAGTTAAACAGCAAGGCACTCAGAATAAAAACTGCGATAAACGCCACATTTCGGTTCAGGTCGAATCTCAAATCACGCATAGATAATTTTTTTTTGTTTATAGAATCATTTCTAAATCAAAGGCTTTAAATCACAAAAACCGCACCAATTAATTTGACGGAATCTTGAGTTTCATTCCCGGCTTTAAAATATTGTTTTCATCTAAATCATTCACTTGTCTCAATATACTTACTCCCACATTACCATACCTGTTTGAAATTCTGTACAGGTTATCACCCGGCTGCACCTGATAAATTTCATACTCCTTTTCATCTGGTGTATCAACCAACTCCTTATCATGGGTGCTTTTTGTACCACCATCCCTATATTCATTAACCCAAACTTTCAGTTCCTGACCGGGATATAAAAAGTTACTTTCAAGGTTGTTCCATGCTTTCAGTTGCTCCATGGTACAATTATAATTCATGGCAATTTTATGAAAGAATTCGCCTTTCTGAACTACATGCACCACCATTGTTCTTCCTTCGGTGTTGGCCGCATCTTTCAAAAGGGTAAAGTAATTATCTTTTTCGCTACGTCCGGCATAAATCCGATGCTGATAGGCAAGATAATCTGCCACGTAGGATGAGGGTAATACGAGGCGCATGGGAGAATTCGATTCAGGTATCACCTTTAACTTATACTGAGGATTTAGGAATGTCAGTATATCGGTGGAGATGTTAATCTCTTGCGAAATCTGTTTAAAAGTTACCTTGTATGAAACATATAATGTATCTGTTCCTGCGTATGTCAGCAATGGTTTATCAGGCATTATCCCGTGGTTGTGATAATTGTTCATCAGATACATAACCGCTATAAATGAAGGGACATAATTGCGGGTCTGCTTCGGCAATACAGGTTGAAGTGTTTTGTAATCCAAATTTCCCTTTGTAGCGTGTATGGCTTTACGAATTTCTCCCGGTCCACCGTTATATGCGGCCAGCACCAGTTGCCAGTCGTTGAAAACATCGTTTAAATACACCAGGTAACGGCAGGCGGCTTCGGTGGATTTATAAGGATCAGACCGTTCATCAATATAAGAGTTAACTTCAAGGTCGAACATTTTGCCTGCATTTAAAAGCAATTGCCATAACCCAACAGCGCCTGATGACGAAACAGCCAATGGATTTAATCCGGATTCTACTATAGCCAGGTATTTTAACTCGTGTGGCAGCTGATAACGATCCAATGCTTCCTCAAACATTGGAAAATAGATCTCCGACAGTCCTATTATTCTCTCGAGATCGTCTCTACGTTTATTCAGCCACAGATCGATGTAATGCTGTACCAAACTATCATAATACAAACTAATTGGCGTGGTTTTATCCAGTTCCTCTATCCGGAATTCGTAATACATTTCCGGAAAATTTTTTATTGTGGTATCCCAATTTCCTGGTGGGTATTCATAAATTTGCGCATAGGAATTCACGGAGAGGATGCTGTCCATCTTCTTTATTCGGGGGTCCGGAAAATTTGTAGAATCCTGCGCCGTAACGGTGATTATATAACTAAAACAGAAAGACAGTAAAATCCATCTTAATTTATTCACAACTGCCTTTTTTTAAGATTCCTGTTACTGTTTGTTCCGGGAAAAGTTAGTCGTAATTAATTACATGCGGATACCGGAAAAGGCTCTTCTTTTCCGGTTAACCTGATTTTATCCAGCTGTACTTTCGCTTTCTTTGCTGGTTTTTTGGCTGGTATTTTCTTCTTCATCTTCTTTTGTGGCTTTCTTGAACTCTTTCATTCCCTGTCCAAGACCTTTCATTAATTCAGGAATTTTACGGCCGCCGAAGAGTAAAAGAAGAACAATTACGATGAGAATGATTTGCCATGGACCAACCATTCCTATTAGAACAAATAAATTCATGATCATTGTTTTAATTTGAATATCAAAAGTAATAAATAAATGTGTGAAATAACCAATATACCGATATAAATAACCCGCAAATTATTGTAATAATGCGGAGGTTTTAGTAAAACGATTAAATCGTGGATTTCTTGTGGAGCCTACTTATTAAATAGTTTTACAATATCATTTCCATTGGCATACAACAGCAATGACAACAAGAGAACCATTCCTGCAATTTGTGCATATTCCATAAATTTATCACCTGGCTTGCGCCCGGTAATAATCTCGTAAAACAGGAACATTACATGTCCGCCATCCAGCGCGGGAATAGGCAGCATGTTCATAATGGCCAATATAATAGAGAGAAAGGCTGTCATTGTCCAGAATGCCTGCCAGTTCCATTCGCCGGGAAAAATACTGCCAATGGTTATAAACCCGCCCAGCGATTCATAAGCTTTTGTTTTTGGGGAAAAAATAAGTTTGAACTGTTTTAGGTAATCTTTCATGGTAGTAATACCTTTGTCAATACCAGCCGGAATAGCTTCGAAAAAACCATATTCTATTTTCTCCAGTTCAAAAAATTCTGTCAGCTCTCCTTTAGGATACACACCAATAAGCCCGGTCTCAGGTACGGTGAGTTCAATCTCTTTCATTTCCCCGTCGCGGCTAACCGTAACCAGGATCTCCTCCCCTTTTTGTTGCGATAGTTCTGTCTTAAATTCGTCAAAAAAAGTAATGGGATCACCATTAATGGCAACAATTTTATCACCGACTTCCATTCCTGCCTCATCTGCTTGTGAATCTTCGGTGAAATCCTGCACAATAAATGGAATACGAACAGAAATAAATGCGGGATTCTTAATAAGTTTGGCCACGCTTTCTTCCTGTACAGGAATGGTAATTTGTTCACCATTGCGCATTACCTCAACCGTTTTTGCATTATTCAAAACAATGGAAGGCATAATCTGAAAAAATTGTTCTACTTCCTCTCCATCTACTGAAACAATTTTATCGCCGCTTTTTAACCCCATTTCAAGGGCAACAGAGTCTGCCATAATACCATATTTTGCATTTTCGGTAGGCAAATATTGTTCACCCCATACATACAGCACGGAAGCATAAATAACCAGGGCCAGAATAAAATTTACCAGAACACCACCAGTCATAATCAGCAGTCGTTGCCATGCTGGCTTCGACCGGAATTCATAGGGTTTGGGTGGTTGTTTCATTTGCTCCTTGTCCATGGATTCGTCAATCATTCCGCTGATTTTCACGTATCCACCCAGGGGAAGCCAACCCATGCCATATTCGGTATCTCCTTTTTTAAACTTAAAAACAGAAAACCAGGCATCAAAGAATATATAAAATTTTTCTACGCGTGTGTTAAATAACCTTGCAAATGCAAAGTGTCCGAATTCGTGCAGCAAAACGAGTATTGAGAGGCTGAGAAAAAATTGAGCGGCTTTAATAAAGATTTCCATGTATAGTGTATAAAATGATATTTCTATTATTTAATTAATCCGGAAGCTATTTTCCGTGCCTCCAGATCTGTTTCTTTAAAATCATCAAGTGCAGGATTATTTATAAACGTTGCAACCTGCATGGTTTGTTCAATTATGTCAGTCATTTCCATAAATCCTGTTTTATCCGAGAGGAAAGCATCCACGGCAATTTCGTTGGCAGCATTCATAATACAGGGCATATTCCCCCCTTTATGCATGGCTTCATAGGCCAAATTCAGGTTGCGAAATTTTTCGAAGTCAGGTTTGTTAAAGTTCAGCACCGGATAATCTGCGAAATTAAAACGTGGAAAGTCTGCTTTTATTCTTTGCGGAAAGGCCAAAGCATAATGAATGGGCAAACGCATATCCGGAAGACCCATTTGTGCTTTTATGGAACCATCATTGAATTGCACCATGCTATGTACAATGGATTGCGGATGTATGACTATTTCAATTTGTTCCGGTGTAAGATCGAATAACCATTTGGCCTCAATTGCTTCCAGTCCTTTATTCATAAGGGAGGCTGAATCAATGGTTATTTTATCTCCCATACACCAGTTCGGGTGGTTTAAAGCCTCGCGACGGGTGGCTCTTTGCATGTCATCCATGCTTTTCTCACGAAAAGGACCACCGGAAGCGGTTAAAATTATTTTTTCAATGGTGCGGTAATCTTCACCGGCCAGGCATTGAAAAATGGCAGAATGTTCGCTGTCAACAGGTAATATAGAAACACGGTTCTCTATCGCCAGGTTTTTAATTAAAGCGCCCGCCACTACCAGTGTCTCTTTGTTTGCTAGCGCAATATGTTTCCCCGCTTGTATAGCACGTATAGTAGGTAATAATCCGGCATATCCTACAAGTGCCGTAAGCACCATATCTATGGTTTCCATTTCCACCACCTGCTCTATGGCATCGCACCCGGCATAGACTTTAATCGGGAAACCGGATAAAGCATCACACAACTCCTCATAATGGGCTTCATTGGCTATAACTACAGCATTAGGAACGAACAATGCCGCCTGCCGGATCAGCAGCTCAACATTATTATTTGCTGCCAGAACCTCAACCTCAAAAAGATCTGAATTTTGCTGGATTACTTCCAATGCCTGCGTACCAATGGATCCTGTAGAACCTAAAATGGCAATCCGCTTTTTTCTCTTTCCGGTTCCTGTCATCATTAAAAAACAATATATTCCTCAGGGTCAACAGGTACCCCATTGCGCCAAAGTTCGAAATGTAAATGAGCACCAGTACTCAACTCGCCGGAATTTCCCACCACTGAAATAGCTTCCCCGGCATTTACAAAGCTGCCGGCCTTTTTCAAGAGCTCAGCATTATGTTTATATACTGATATGTAATTATTCTTATGCTGTATATGAATAACATAACCAGTTTCCAGGGTCCATTCAGCAAAAATTACCGTACCGGAAAGGGTGGCTTTTACCACCTTATCGGGTGGTGAAACCACATCAACCCCATAGTGATCCTCAGACGGGTTAAATGAATTCGTAACAAAACCTTTTAGAGGCGTAAAGAAGTGAAGGGTAATGTCTTTTGTTGGTGAAGGTTCTTCCAAAATTGCCGTTGTAACATTAAACTCCTCATTTTCTTCTACCTGTGCCCGCAACATTGAGTCTTCCTCTGAGGTCTCAAATGTAATTTCATTATACCTGGTAAAGGAAGTGTTAGTATCTTCTAAAAAGGATACAGGTTTCTCTCCACGTACGATACGATTTATGTTTTCGAAATACTGGTCGCGTAAGGCAATTTCTGTTTCCAGTGAATCAAGCCGGATGGCATTCATAATAATGTTTCGGTGGGTTTCAGCATCGGGATAACCGGGGATAAATTCCCTGATGGGCGTGTAGGCGATGGTAAGATAAACCAGGGTTATCATTATCACAGAAATGAGTCCAATAGTAGCGAGAATATTCAAGAGTGACAAACGAATAAAACCCAGCTCCTGGAAATTATTATCGTTATATATTATCAGCCGGTACTTGTGCGTGAGCCGGTTGATGATTTTATTTTTGTCTTTTTTACTGGCCATATGCTAATGAACTGTTGCTGCAAAGATAAAAAAGTTTTGCAGATGAACTTTACCTTAATTTAGTGATATATCCCATCTTATTTTATCCTCCCGGATTTGTTTAATCCATGAAAAAGTGCAAGCCCACCTGTAGAGGTTTCTTTATACAAGCTTGGCAGGTCTTTGCCCGTTTGATTCATGGTTTGCACCACCTCATCGAATCCGATCAGGTGCCTGCCATCTGATAACAACGAAAAATCGCTGTGGCTTAGTGCCCGGGAAGCAGCCAGGGCATTTCGTTCTATACAGGGTATCTGCACCAATCCGGCAATAGGGTCGCAGGTTAACCCAAGGTGGTGCTCCAGCCCCATTTCCGCGGCATACTCTATCTGAAATACGGAGGCACCATATAATTGTGCAAGGGCGGCAGAAGCCATGGCACATGCCGTACCTACTTCTCCCTGGCAACCTACTTCTGCACCGGAAATGGAAGCATTGGTTTTTACCAGGTTTCCGAAAAGAGCAGCAGTTGCCAGTGCTTTTAAAATTCGTTCATCCGGAGCTTTATGCACCTGCTTGTTTTGGTACAGCACGGCAGGCAAAACACCACTGGCCCCGCAAGTGGGGGCTGTTACAATACGGTTGCCGGAAGCATTTTCTTCTGATACTGCCAATGCAAAAGCATAAACCATGGTGCGCTTGCGTATATATCCCTGGTAATTTTTGATGCGGGCATAATATCCCGGAGCTTTACGCTGAAGTTTAAGCACTCCCGGCAAAGCTCCCTCCTGCTTTAGACCTCTTTTAATGGATTTTTGCATTACGTCCCAGACCTCAGCAAGATACTCCCATAAATCATTCTCTTCATGCTCGGCCACATACTCCCAAAGAGTTTTACCGCCATCGTAGCACCACTTTAGTATCTCCTCCATTGAGGCTGACGGGTAAACAGCAGTGGGATTGTAAATGCCATTGTCATCATCAATATCTCCGCCGCCAATGCTATAGGCTGTCCATTGGTGCAGAATGTCTCCTTCTGTATTGAAAGCCTCAAAACGCATGGCATTTGAATGTCTTTTTAAAAATTCCTTTGGTCTCATCTCAAGTTCAAAGGGCTTCTCCGAAAAAGCTTCCTTTAAGGTGATGTCTGTAAGATGCCCGAGCCCTGTTGCTGCAAGAGAACCAAACAGGGTTACCTTATACTGCGAGGCTTCCGGACAACGCTCCAGAAAAATTCCGGCAGCTTTCCGGGGTGCCATGGTATGTGAACTTGAAGGACCATGGCCTATTTTATAAATGGATTTTATGCTTTCCATAAAAATAAAATCAGTTTGAAAATTGCAAGATACAACGAAAGTGTGTACTCTTAAAAAGAAAATGATCCAAAATAATGTAGTTTAAAACCCGTGGATAATGAAATGGAACATTTGTAGATATTTCGTTTATTTTTAGCGCAATACTATTGCTGCATATATTCAAATCGCCGGGCTGCTCATGAAAATATAATTATCAGAATGAAACCACTGTTAAATGAAGAGTAACCAGATTTTAGTATCCACTAGCGAGAATTCAGAATCCTGCTAATGTGGATTAAAAATTCTTATTATATAACGTACCGGTTTTGAAATCAGTGACAACACATACTCTTATTTAAAGCTTATTAGTCTTAAATTGCTCCCAGGTTTATAATGTGAAAATACCACCTATTAAATACTTAGTGTTATCTATAAACCTATAACTTCTGCGTAGTTACTTAAAATCTAATTCCTAAAAGAGCAGAACCATCAGGATAAAGTATGTTTTGTGGATTTCCTCTAAAATATATTATTCATTTTGTTTCTTTAGTTTCTCCGAGATTCTTTCCATGGCATCTTCAATGGACTCTTCCGGTTTTATGTAATTATATTCGCCCCAAAAATCCGGATCCTGGTAAAGGATAACCTGTTCGGCAAATACCTCATTTTCCTTAAAGGATTCAACATATTTATACCGTTCCACATTTGTTGTATCGCGATCAGTGACGGCCATTTCAGACATGGTATATACGCGGGTATTGAAAAGTCGCCGGTCCCATTTAATTTTAAAATCAGCTTCAGAGCGCAGGTAATTCACATACCAGCGGCCGTCAAAATCCTTATATTTTACAAGGTATGAGGTGCGCATGGGTTCCACATTCATGAACAATGGTTTTTTCTTTACCAGAAAATCTTGGGCGTAAGGCATGCCCTTTTCACTCACCTGAAATTCTATCTGCGAAAAAGCCAGGGATTCGGCATTAATGTATGCTTTCCCACTGTAAAGTGGATATTCAACGCCTGGTTTTTGATCAAAAGCCACTACATAAGTCTGTTCGCCCTGAGACATTACTACATCTTCAATGGTAAAAGTGTAATAATCGCGAATTTCAGCAGAAAACAAATCGCCCGGATTTTTAACAACATCGAGTAAGAGTGTGGTGTAGGGCCCACCCTGCAATTTCACCAGAATTGTATCCATGTCTTCCACATCCTGGCTGCGTTTTCCTTTAAAAACCTTGAGACGATCCTGGCGGAAACCTGGCACATAAGAGGCTTTATAAATATTTACAAGGGCTTCTGTTACCGAAACATATTTGCGGTTTAGTTTCACAGTTTCACGGTAAAATCCAGTAAGGCTCACCGGGTTTTCTCCGTAATTTGCCGGAATCCTTTTTAAGGCAGCATCAATCAGCGACAAAGGATCATCGGGACGGACGGTTAATTCCTCCAGCTCAACATTGGCAGGTTGCAAGCGAATGGTTACGCCCTCTTTTGCAGAGAGTTCGGAAACAGGGATTTTTTTAGGTTGATACCCCATGTGATCAACCAAAACACTTTCACCAGTAAAACCAGCAGGTATTTTCAGAACAAACTCCCCCTCAGAGTTGCTAACTGTTCCCTTGTTAAGTGAAGTAATTACAAGGCTGGCAAAAACTACAGGATCGTTCGATTCTATATCAATGACTTCGCCACGGATGGTTATATAATCCGCATTGACTGTTTGTCCATAGCTATCTGCAGATTGCATTATAAGCAAAAAAACCGCCAGCAGAAAAAACAAATATCTATGGGCTTTAAAAGCAGGTAAAAATATGGTTTTCATAATTATTGATTTTTTTGTAAAATTTCTGGTTCTTTTATAAATTTTTGGATGTACATATAGTCTAAGAAATCAGCTTAACGCTTTCTAAATTACAAAATATTCATGAAAAATAAAAACATCAGAAAATTGATTTTTATTGTTTTCTCAACCATTAAAATCTCATTATGCAGTGCCAGATGATGAGCTAATTTATTTTGTTTTTAAATATTAAACTTCCTATTATTGTATAGCTATTCTTAATTTAAAGAAATGGAAGGTTACTTGCGCAATTAAAAGTTATTAACTTGAAATTACACTTTCTGTACCATCTTATTGCCATTTTTACGCTGGCTTTTTGTCTGACAAACACTCATACTTTTTGCCAACAGTATCCGGCAGAAATACTTCATCATGATATTTCCTGTGAAATAGGAAATCAAAATGAGATAAAAATTTTACGTAAGCTGCTAATGAAAATTAATTCTCCCTACGGGCGTGAGCATGCTGAATTCTATATTCGTTATAATAAGAATCAGGACATTAAAAGATTATCGGTAAAAATTATTGACAAAGATAATCGTCTGGTAAGAGAATTAAAAAATAAGGAAATCGATGATAATTCTCTTATATCAGGGTATTTCCATACAGACGACCGGTACAAATCATTTAAAGCTATTCATAACACTTATCCGTATTTTGTAGAAG
>JBEPYD010000083.1:0-11883 GCA_041641575.1 Bacteroidales bacterium | reverse complement strand
CTCTTCCGATCTCTGGAAGTGAACCGCACCGTGGAAGGAATGGTCTTTGGTATTTCTCCTTTTCCTTTTGTTACAGATACACTTAAAAAAATTCAGGGCAAAGCAGATGCCCTCGTGGTTTCTCAAACACCTCTGGAAGCACTTGAGCGTGAATGGAAGGAGAACAACATTGACAGTTTTGTACGTGTTATTGCCGGTCAGGAATATGGAACCAAAACAGAGCATCTTGCACTGGCTGCCAAAGGAAAGTATGACGATGATAAGATACTGATGATTGGCGATGCTCCGGGTGACTTAAAAGCTGCACAAAAGAATGATATCATGTTTTATCCCATCAATCCCGGACACGAAGAGGAATCATGGGAACGTTTCTATAATGAAGCCCTTGATAAATTTTTTGAAGGAACTTATGCCGGTGATTATGAAAAACAATTGATTGAGCAGTTCAATAATTACCTGCCGGAATTACCCCCATGGAAATAATATAGCCCTGGCATGATTATTTATTAATTCGAAAATATGAATAGGAAGCAATTTATACAGCTAAGCACTTCTGCCGCAGCCATGTCTGCTTTTAGTGGAAATCTTTTGGCCGGCAAGGTAGTCTCAGAATTTTTACCTACTCAAAAGCACCCTTTTTTAAATGCTTATTATTTCCGGGCACATATGTACACCATGGTACCTGCACAAGTAAGGCACGATATGCAATGGATGGCCGACCTGGGAACAAAAGTGGTTTCCGTGGCTGTGCTGGAACAGGATCTTTGGGCTGCTGTTGAAAACCTGGAAATTATTGCCAATGAGGCCTCACGTGTTGGAATGGAGGTTCATATCGTTCCTTCCCGTTGGGGCGGATTAGTAGCCGGAGCACCGAAAGTACCCAGTCTTTTTTCTGTACATAACCCTGATACCTGGATGCTTGAAGAGAATGGAAACCCTTACCGAAGCAAAAATTCAGGGGTTATCAGCAGCGTACATGCTGAGAAAACCCTTGATTTTGTAATAGAAAGCATGTATAAAGCCATTGATCTGTGGGGAATAAAAGGGGTGATTTGGGATGAACCGAAAACATTTAATAAAATCGATTATTCCAAAAACGCCCTGGAGCAATTGGGACATACCCCTGATCGGGAAGAAAGTATTGCCGCCAATGTTTCTTTTTATTCTGCAATAAATAAGGCCATTAAAGAAAGAGATGCCGCTTTTACCACTTCGCTGTTCCTACCCGCTGATAAAGAGGCAGATATCATAAACCAGGCTGCCACCATCACCGATCTCGACTATTTCGGATGCGATGGCCGGCCTTGGGCTCCTGAGGATGGGGGTAAACTGGAATCATCCGGAAAAGTGCTGCTTAAAAACGGGGAACGCTTTATATCCGCAGCACGGAATAATAACAAGCATACCCTGTGGTTGATCGAAAATCATAACATGCTCGATGAAGATGCCAAACTCATGGACAAAAGAATGCCGGAAGTGATTTCCAAAGATATCGACCAGTATATTTATTACTACTATCCCCGAAATCTGGAAACGCCTGATTTTATAATGGATACATTAAAGAAACATCTAAAAGAAATTAAATAGTTTTTTATGCAGTTACCTGTAAACATAAGAATTTCATTAATTTTTTTGCTATTCCTTGCGGGATGTCAAATTTCTTACGCACAGGTAATACAGAACATCAATGCATACATTGAGAATCCTTCAGTATTTGATGAAAATCAGGAGCCGCCCAGAGTTCCTGCAATTCCATTTGCATCTGTAGAAAAGGCTTTGTCTTTAGATCCGGAACAATCTGAATTTTTTCTGTCTTTAAACGGAGAATGGAAGTTCAGCTGGTTTAAAATACCGGAACTTATCCCTGATGACTTCCATGAGCCGGGTTTTGCAGATAAGGACTGGGATATGATAAAGGTACCTTCAAACTGGCAGATGCAGGGATATGGTTATCCGTCATACCGAAACACCGTGTTGCCATTTTCTCCGGGAGATTTTCCCCTGGTACCGGATCATATAAACCCAACCGGTGCTTACCGGCACACCTTTAACATTCCTGAAAACTGGGACGATAAAGAAATATACCTGGTATTTGAGGGAATTAAATCTGCCGGTTTTGTATGGATCAATGGCACTTACGTGGGATATGACCAGGGCAGTGCCACTACTGCTGAATTTAATATCACACCATTTTTAAAAACGGGAGAGAATTTACTGGCTGTGCAGGTGGTGCGCTGGAGCGATGGAAGTTATCTTGAAAATCAGGATACCTGGCATCTTTCAGGTATTTACCGCGATGTCTATTTAATGGCTGCGCCTAAAGTTCATATCCGCGACTTCTTTATTCAAACCCCGCTGGACGACAATTATGAAAATGCCCGCTTAAATGTTGAGGCTTCTGTAACCAGACATGATAAAACAACTGAAAAGGATTACCGGGTGGAAATGAACCTTTATGATAAGGAAAATTCTCTCGTAATTAAAACCGTGCAATCACTCTCATTCCAGGATTCAGGTGAGGAAGTGATTCAATTTTCTGAAAAAGTAAAAAATCCCGCCAAATGGTCTGCTGAAAACCCATATTTGTACACCTTAACACTTACGCTGAAAAACAGCCAGGGGAATGTTCTGGAGGTCATCCCTTTTCGTGTGGGCTTCAGGGAACTGGAACTGAAAAACGGCAAGATAATGGTAAATGGGGTTCCAATTGAAATCAGAGGAGTGAATAAACCTGAAATTGATCCCGTTACAGGCAATTATATGAGTGAGGAAATGATGCGTACGGATATTGAACTGATGAAAAAATTCAATTTTAATGCTGTTCGTCTGGCGCATTATCCCAACGATCCTCGCTGGTACGAGCTATTCGATGAATATGGGCTGTATGTGCAGGATGAAATAAATGCAGAATGTCACCAAACGGAATATCACCTGCCGCAAACCAAAGGGTGGGATGCTGCCTTTATGGATCGGTTTGTGCGCATGGTGGAACGGGATAAAAATTACCCGTCGGTGGTAATGTGGAGCACAGGGAATGAATGCGAAACCGGCCCAATGCATTCCCAGATGGTGGATTATCTGAATCAGCGAGATCCTGACCGGTGGATTATGCACCAATCGCATATTGGAACTGCTGATTTTGCTGATATTTCAGGCCCCCGGTACCGGTCGCCGGAGCAGGCACGGCTCATCGCACAGCGATCAGAAAAGCCGGTAGTCATGGGCGAGTATGCACATAGCACAGGCAACAGCGCGGGGGCTTTCACTGATCACTGGGAGGTGTTTCGTGCAGAAGAGAACATACAAGGTGGATTTACCTGGGACTGGGCCGATCAGGGCTTGTCATTCCCGGCCCTTTTTTTTCCTGATGCCACAAACCATAACAATCATACATGGCTGATTGGCGCAGTTTCAAAAGCAATTGATACTTCTGGAGCAGGCTTCAAGTTATCCGGCATCGATCAGTGGCTGGAAATCACAAATGAAAGATCAAACCAAATTCAGGAGGATCAGTTTACCATTTTCATGGAACTCATACCGGATGTCTGGTGGAATGCATATACGCTCATTTCAAAGGGAAATGCCATTCAACTGGTAAGAAGCAAGCGCGATTCTCTCAGCTTTATTCTTCATGTTGAAACATTGCAAGGTTCCCGGTTGCCAAAATTATACCAACCCCGGGAACATACGATAACTGTGGAATTGCCCGGCAACTGGAACCATAATTTACAGACCATACGGGCAGTTTACGATGGTACTGCCATGTATTTATATATAAACGAGGCATTGCTGGACAGTAAACCTGTTTCCGGACGTGTAGCTGACAACAACCACGTTGCATGGAATATTGGCCGGAATATCATTGAGCATGATGAAAAGTACAATGGCTGGTTCGACAATTCAAACCTGATGCAGGTGAGCCTCTGGAATACTGCAGTAATCCCTGAAGAGGATAATCCCGGGGCAAAGATTGCCGACATCCTTTTTGATACACTGCTCCAAAAGGGCACGTACTACAATTATGGTGTTAGTCTTGGGTCCATTGATGGGGTAGTCCTTCCCGACAGGGAGGTACAACCTGAATTGTATGAAATGAAAAAGGCCCATGAGCCGGCTGCTTTCACCCTGGAAAATAAAAAACCGGTAACGGTAAAAATTACCAACCGGCATCATTTTACCAGTCTTGAAGCCTACAACCTCCATTGGCAAATTCATTCACCCCACCAGGTGCTGGACTCTGGTACAATCCGGGAGAATATTCCGCCCGGAACCAATAAATCCGTGACCTTAACAGATGAATTTGAATGGCCGGACTCCGATGTTTGGCTTACGGTTTCGTTGCAGCTTAAGGAAGAAGAGCTGTGGGCTGATGCCGGCCATGAGCTTGCTTTCGGACAGTTTATGCTGCAACAGGCGCAAAAATCACTGCCTGAAAAGCAATCCTCAGCCAGCGATAAAATCTCAGTATCTGAAGATGAGGAGAGTTTGCAAATTTCCGGAAAAGATTTTACCATGATATTCAATAAAGAGAAAGGACTGTTTTCCCGGATTTCCTACCACGATCAGGTGCATTTTTATAACAGTCCGGAACCCCATTTTATGCGGCCACCCACTTCTAATGAAAGTGCCGGAAAAAATTCAGGCGTGGCAAAAGAATGGTTTGCCCTGGGGCTTGACGAGATCGAACATGAGATCATCGAAATGCATCATCAAAAGGTTGATTCTACAAATCTTAACATACACGTAAAAATACGATCAAAAGCTCCTGATCATTTCGACGGATTTGAACAGCTTTACAAATATCACATTTCCGGCGATGGCAGCATACACATCGTAGCAGAAGTTTTGCCCCTTAACTATCTGAATGCTTCATACCTGCCATCTGTAGGTTTAACCTGGAAAGTGGATACTGCTCTTGATCAGCTGCAATGGTATGGTAAAGGGCCTTTTGAAACCTATCCGGACCGGAAAGCAGGTGCCCGAACGGGTGTTTTCAGGGGCACAGTGGCCGAACAAAATGTACCTTACGTAATCCCGCAGGAGAACAGCAATAAAACAGATGTTCGATATCTAAGCATTGGTGAGGAAAAACATGGGGTGAGATTTTCATCTTCTGAATTTTTCAACTTTAGCACCTCCCCCTACACCAACGTGCTGGAAAGCAATTATCCGTTTCAGCTCAAAACAGCTGGTTACTGGTTATTACATACCGATTACCTTACCTCTGGTGTCGGAACCAAAGCCGTTCCCACATTGCCCGCTTACCGGGTGAAAGCCGACAAATATACCTATCAGTTTACACTAATGCCTCATAAAAAATAATAATACCTATGCTCTATTTTGAAAAAGGATCTACCGATACTGTAATTTCTGAAAAGGAATTGAAAGAAATTCTCTTTGCCACTTACGAAAAAATGGGGACAAAGAATAAAGTGCTGGCAATACCACCGGATTTTACACGGGCACATTCCCAGGCAGGAATTATTACAAACTTAACCTGGAAGTATTACCAGGATAAACTAACCGATGTATTGCCTGCACTGGGCACCCATTTTGCCATGACGGAGGAAGAAATTAAAGCAATGTATGGCGATATGCCTGTTGATCTGTTCCGTGTGCATAACTGGCGCGAAGATTTAACTACCCTTGGTGAAATACCTGCAGATTATATCAAAGAGATTTCAGAAGGGCGTGTAGACTATTCCTGGCCGGCACAGGTAAACAATTTACTTGTAGATGGGGAATTTGACCTTATTTTATCCGTAGGGCAGGTAGTCCCTCATGAAGTGATTGGAATGGCCAATTACAACAAAAATATCTTTGTAGGAACCGGTGGAAAAGAGGGTATCAATAAAAGCCATTTCCTGGGTGCTGCCTATGGCATGGAGCGCATTATGGGGAGGGCCGACAATCCCGTAAGGCAGGTGCTAAACTATGCCTCAGAGAAATTTGCCACCCATTTACCCATTGTTTACGTGCTTACCGTTGTAGGCAGAGATGATAAAGGTAAGATGGTAATACGCGGCCTCTATATCGGCGATGATGAGGAGTGTTTTCAAAAAGCATCGGAATTATCCTTAAAAGTAAATTTTGTAATGGTAGATGAGCCGCTGGAAAAAGTAGTGGTATATCTTGATCCTGCAGAATTTAAAAGCACATGGCTGGGCAACAAAAGTATTTACCGTACCCGCATGGCTATTGCCGATGGTGGCGAACTAATTGTACTGGCACCCGGATTGCGTGAATTTGGTGAAGACAAAGAAATTGACCGTCTGATACGGAAATATGGTTATAAAACTACTCCTGAAATATTAAAATATACGAAAGAAAACCAGGAGCTGATGGATAACCTGAGTGCCGCTGCCCACCTTATTCATGGTTCTTCCGAAGGTCGCTTTAAGATTACTTACTGTCCCGGTCATTTAACAAAGGAAGAAATTGAAAGTGTGAACTTTGAATATGCTGACCTTGATAAAATGATGAAATTATACGATCCGGAATACCTGAAAGATGGGTATAATACATTTGCCTGCGGATCAAAAATTTACTATATTTCTAACCCCGCCCTGGGCTTATGGGCATACAAAGGAAAATTCAATTAAACTAATTTAAAACTATGAAAACAAAACAAGCCATTTCCCGAAGAGGGTTTTTAGCTACCACCGGCATGGCAACGGCAGGTTCACTTTTTGCAGGGCCTGAAGTCGCCGGTTTTTTTCACAATATCATGGAAAAAAGAACCATTGCTTTAGTGGGTACCGGCATACGGGGCATTACTTTTTGGGGCAAAAATCTTACAGAAAATTATGCAGATATGCTCGAATTTGTGGGCTTATGCGATATCAACCCGGGTCGGCTGGAATATGGCAAAAATTTTATCGGTGCTGATTGCCCCACTTTTACTGATTTTGATCAGATGATGAAGGAGACAAAACCAGATATCCTGGTAGTTACCACCATGGATTCCAATCATGATGAGTTTATAGTAAAAGGACTGGAGTACGGCAGCGAAGTTATAACTGAGAAACCATTGACTACTGACGAGGTAAAATGCCAGAACATCCTTGATGCAGAAAGGAAAGCCGGCAAGAAAATCATTGTAGGATTTAATTATCGGTGGAACCCGCATTATACCAAGTTGAAAGATATGATAGTGAACGACAGGGTAGGAAAAATTACCTCTGTTGACTTTCACTGGTACCTGAATACCTACCATGGGGCGTCTTACTTCCGCCGCTGGCATGGTTTGCGCGATAAGGGGGGCACATTGCTGGTGCATAAATCCACCCACCACTTTGATTTGCTGAACTGGTGGCTCGATTCTGATCCCGTTGAGGTAAAAGCCTATGGTGAATTAGAACATTACGGACACAACAATGAATTTCGTGGTGATAAATGTCGCACCTGTACCCTGAAGGACAAGTGTGATTTTTACTGGGACATCACTACCAATAAAACCTATATGGACCTATACGTGGCCAATGAGAAATACGATGGCTACATACGCGACAATTGTCTGTGGCGGAAGGAAATTGATATTTATGATAAAATGTCTGTCCAGATTAAATATGCCAATGATGTGTTGGTGAATTATTCCCTTACCACTTATTCTCCTTATGAAGGCATGCGTATCGCCTTTAATGGCTTTAACGGTCGCATCGATGCCTGGGATGGTATTCCCTGGATGAAGGACCAGCGTATTAACCAGGCCGAGTTGCATGCACAGGAAATGTCGCAGGATGAAAAAGATCAGGCCGCCAATTATGAGGAAATTTATGTAATGGACAACTTTGGCGATTACGAACATATCAAGATACCACGAGGTACAGGCGGACATGGTGGTGGCGACAAACGTCTGCAGGATAAAATCTTCCGTAATCCGGAAGCGGCTGATCCGCTAAACCATTCAGCAGGCTCACGCGATGGTGCTTTTTCTATTTTAGTAGGTGTTGCCGCCCGCAAGAGCATTGAAACCGGCAAGGCAGTAAAAATCAGCGACCTTACCGATCTTGAACCGATGGCAAAAAGACCCGTATAGCCTATGAAAGAAATCAAATGGGGAATCATCGGATGTGGCGATGTAACCGAACACAAAAGCGGACCGGCATTTAACAAAGTGGCAGGCTCCTCGCTTGTGGCAGTAATGCGGAGAAATGGTGAGAAAGCGGCTGATTACGCCAAAAGGCATAACGTACCAGGTTGGTATGATGATGCCCAAAAGCTTATCGACGATCCGGAGGTGAATGCCATTTATGTGGCAACCCCGCCTTCTACCCATAAGGAATATGCCATTGCTGCTATGAAAGCTGGAAAACCTGTGTATGTGGAAAAACCCATGGCATTGAATTATGCTGAGTGTGAGGAAATGAACAAAGTATCTGCAAAAACAGGTGTCCCGCTGTTCGTTGCATACTACCGCAGACAATTGCCCGGATATCTGTTAATTCAGGATATCATTAACCAGGGCAGGATAGGGGAGGTAAGGCTTGTAAACATACGCATGTATTCCCCTCCAAAGCCGGGCGACATGAGTATCAAAGACATTCCATGGCGGGTAACCCCGGAAATTTCCGGCGGCGGACACTTTGTTGATCTGGCATCGCATCAGCTTGACTATCTCGATTACCTTTTTGGACCCGTGGAAAAAGCGGTTGGCTTCTCATTTAACCAGGCCCAGCTTTACCGTGCCGAAGATGTGGTAGCCGGAAGTATGATGTTTGAATCGGGAGCACTTTGCAGTGGTGTTTGGACCTTTACCACTTCAGCGGCGGTGGAAACAGATGAGATTGAAATTGTTGGATCAAAAGGTAAGATTGTATTCTCCACTTTCGATTTTTCTCCCATTAAGCTTCAAACAGAAGATGGTAACGAGGAATTTGAAAATGTGCGGCCAGATCATGTGCAGAAACCATTGATAGAAATGATGGTGAAAGCACTTCAGGGTGAAGGTGAATGCGTTAGTACAGGCATTTCAGCCTCACGAACCACGTGGGTGATGGATAAAATGATAAGCGAATATTTGAAATTGGTATAGATGAGCAGGATAAAAATAGTAGCCGATGATAAAATTCCCTACCTTAAAGGGGCGTTGGAAGATGTGGCAGATGTAGCTTATTTGCCCGGAGCGGCAATAACAAAAAAAGAAATCAGCGATGCAGATGCCCTGCTCATTCGTACCCGCACAAAATGTAATCAGGCCTTGCTGGAAGGAACAAGTGTGAAGTTTATTGCTACCGCAACCATTGGGTACGATCATATTGACACGGACTACTGCCGGCAGGCCGCCATTGAGTGGACCAATGCCCCCGGTTGCAACAGTGGTTCTGTGATGCAATATATTGCTTCTGTATTGGTTTCGATTGCTGCAAAATATAACTTCTCACTTAAGGGGAAAAAGCTTGGCGTGGTAGGAGTGGGGAATGTAGGTAAAAAAGTGGTTCATATGGCCCGGCAGCTTGGATTGGAGGTGCTGGAAAATGATCCTCCCAGGCAGGAGCAGGAACCAAAGGCCGGTTTTTTACCCCTGGATGAAGTTTTAAGTCAGGCCGATATTCTTACTTTTCATGTACCACTTGAAATGCATGGCCGCTTGAAAACTTATCATCTGGTTGACAGGGAATTGTTGAAAAAAGTAAAACCAGGGGTATTTATCATAAATTCCTCAAGGGGAGAAGTAGTTAACAGTGGGGATTTAAGTCTTGCCCTGAAAGAAAAACGCATTGCCGGTGCCATCCTGGATGTTTGGGAAAATGAACCCCGCATCAGTGAAAACTTAATGGCACAGGTTACCCTTGGCACCCCGCATATTGCCGGTTATTCGCGCGATGGCAAAGCCAATGGTACCATGATGAGTGTACAGGCGCTTTCCCGGTATTTTAACCTTGGAAAAGATCACTGGCAACCGGAAAACGTGGAAGAGCCTGAAGATCCGGTGATTACCATTCCGGAGGGTTTAAAAGATGAAGCAGTGCTGCCGTTTTGCATTCATCAAACCTACCAGGTTGCAATTGATGATGCTGCCTTGCGCAGCAACCTGAATGATTTTGAAAAACTGCGGGGTGATTACCCGGTGCGCAGAGAATTTGGCTCATTTACCGTTGAAAAGTCATTTACAGATGAAAATCTGGCAAAAAGACTCGAACAGATAGGATTTAATATCAGATAAAGAAAAAAGTGATAATTATTAATATTAATATTTAAATTAAAAACATGAATAAAAAAGCAGATATTGGATTGGTAGGACTTGCCGTGATGGGTGAGAACCTGGTACTGAACATGGAAAGTAAAGGATTTACGGTTGCCGTTTATAACCGCACCACGGAAAAAGTGGAGAAATTTGTCAATGGCCGTGCATCCGGAAAAAATATTATAGGCACTTATTCGGTTGAAGAACTGGTGCAAAGCCTGGAGCGCCCCCGTAAGGTGATGCTGATGGTGAAGGCCGGAAAACCCGTGGATGCCTTTATTGAGCAGGTAATCCCTTACCTGGAAGAGGGAGATATTATTATAGACGGTGGCAACTCCCATTACCCTGATACCAACCGCCGTACAGAATACGTGGAAAGCAAAGGACTGCTCTACATTGGTACCGGCGTTTCAGGTGGTGAGGAAGGTGCTTTGAACGGCCCTTCCATTATGCCGGGCGGGTCTCCAAAGGCATGGGAATCAGTGAAACCTATTTTCCAGTCAATTGCTGCCAAGGTGGAAGGTGATGTACCTTGCTGCGACTGGGTGGGTGAAAACGGAGCCGGACACTACGTGAAAATGGTGCACAATGGCATTGAATATGGTGACATGCAGCTCATTTGTGAGGCGTATCAGATAATGAAAGACCTGCTGGGCATGACACCCGATGAAATGCATGAAGTATTCAAAGAGTGGAACACCGGTGATCTGGACAGCTACCTGATAGAAATTACCCGCGATATTCTGGCTTATAAAGATGAAGATGGAAAACCTTTGGTAGACAAAATTCTGGACACCGCCGGACAAAAAGGAACCGGAAAATGGACAGGTATTTCTGCCCTTGATATGGGTATTCCATTAACGCTCATTGGCGAAGCCGTGTTTGCACGGTGTCTTTCTTCACAAAAAGAAGAAAGGGTGAAAGCCTCGGGTATTCTGAGTGGTCCTGAACCCAAATTCATGGGGAATAAAGCCGAATTTATTGATAATATCCGTGATGCATTGTTTGCTTCTAAAATTGTATCTTATGCCCAGGGCTACGTGTTGATGCAGGCTGCGGCAAAAGAAAACGGCTGGAACCTGAATTATGGTGCCATCGCACTGATGTGGCGGGGAGGATGTATTATCCGTTCGGCCTTTTTGAGCAAAATTAAAGATGCTTTTGACAGCAACCCTGAACTTACCAATCTGCTCCTTGATCCTTACTTTACAAAAAAAATGGATGATGCACAACAAGGATGGCGCAATGTGGTAGCCACTGCAGTAGCAAATGGCATTTCAACCCCGGCTTTTTCATCAGCCCTGGCGTACTTTGACGGCTATCGTGCCGAAAGATTACCTGCCAACCTGTTGCAAGCCCAGCGCGATTATTTCGGCGCCCATACATACGAACGTGTGGATCAGCCAAGGGGTAAATTCTTCCATACCAACTGGACAGGAAAAGGCGGACAAACCGCTGCCGGAACATACAATGCTTAAACATTGAACCATTATAAAATAAAAGCGTCTGTACATTTGCACAGGCGCTTTTTTCTTTAATTATAACCTCATGGTCGAAATATCAGAAGCAATTAAAAGGAAGATATCTCCGCTCAGTATTCATATATTTAAGGTTGCCATTCATAACTCTAAACTGAATGAGAAAATTTGGATGCTGACAGAACTGGCGGTTAAAACCATCCATGACAGGTATACACT
>JBEPYD010000082.1:0-11936 GCA_041641575.1 Bacteroidales bacterium | reverse complement strand
TTTTGCATTTCAAATAAACATTGCTCTGTGGTGTAATTGGCAACACGTCTGATTCTGGATCAGAAGAGTCCAGGTTCGAGCCCTGGCAGAGCAACTCAAACATTATTTAAGGCGCTGTATTTTAATTAGTTAAAAACAGCGCCTATCTTTTTCATACGTTTTTACATACAAATCTTGACTGTTCCAACCGACATATAAGAGTATAAAAGGACTTATCTCAGTTATTTTTTGAGAACGAGGCATATATGGGGTACAACAGAGGGCAATATGCGTAGGCCGGGTTTTCGCAGCGCTAACCTATGAAACCGTTACGATTTTGAGTAAAAGTTCAAAAGTTAAATTTACCCACAATCCCCGGCTTACGTATATTGCATGTTGTACGCACGCTTTATTCGTTCTCTATAAAATAAATACCATGATTAATTATTTTTCCATCTGGAAATCTCAAAGCAATATGGTCAATATGAACACTTTTTCCCTTCTTGAATCCAGTCTTTATCAACTCTATCTCCTTTGATGAAATGATATTGCTCTTAACGTAAATCCTTTCTTCATCCTCTTTGTCCTGATTGTAGAAAATAGAATATTCAAATACTTCCAAATCAGTTGTTATCACTGCCCCAAAATGAGGCTTTATTTCCTCGTTCTCAATCAGCTGTGATAAGATTATTTTAGAACCACGTTTTCTAATTTCCCCTGCTAATTTAAAATCTGCTGCAGGCAAAGGAAGAACCTCGAATTCCTGCGAAAAATCCCTGGATGTAATTTTCAGTTGTCCCGTATTGTAAGGAATTAAGTAAATTTGACCATCCTCTCTTTTAATAATCCCGTTATCCGTTACAAAATTATCTCCTGAAGAAAGCCTAACATCAATTGGATTTAGAGCCCACCTAAATAATTTATTCACTTTGGGTCTTACATAATAATTACTTTTAGCTGCTTTAGTATCAATCTTTTCTGGCTCTGCAGCCTTTGAATTGTGCTGTGCAACCAAATTAGAATTCAAAAAGAATAATCCAGCAACAATAGATGCTGAAATCACTGTCAAAATCGATATTTTTTTCATCGTGTTTGTTTTTAAATTAAATAAACTAATAAAACTTATATAAAATTGCTCGAGCCACTTTTGTGTCAATCCCTTGTTTTCCATTGCTTTATCAAAGGATACTCCTAAAGCTTCAAAAATCAATTTAACAGTGATAGGTCTCGGAGTTACCTCCCCTGATTCAATCCGTTGTAAAGTCCTGACGCTGAGATGACATTTCTCAACGAGTTCTTCTTGCGTAATTCCTTTTGCTTTTCTTAAAATCAAGACCTTTTTACCTAATTCTGGTTGTTGAATCATTTTTGAAACTTTTTAGCAATTTTAAATCTTAACTTAAAAACAATCAATGACTTTTATTGAATTTTACCTGAAATCAACACGACATTTATCTGACATTGTCAATATCTATCTGATAATACGTTATTTAGAATCATAGCATCATTTATGCAGGATGTGAATCAGGCTTGCGTTATAAGTTTGATGGTATGGTGTTGTGCGGGATTACCAGGCGACAACCTATCAGTTATTACCGCTTTTTTACGAGCCAAGAACCATGGAAAACCGCTGAAACCCGCATTCACTATACCATGTGTTTGTGTGCAGTGGTTATTCATCATTAATTTTTCTCTTAATATCAGGTGCATTAAGCAAATCTCTAAAAAATGTAGAATCAGTCAGACTTTCAAAAGTCATTGTCTGATTCCCATCCCAAATTGTCTTCGCAATCGTTTTACCTGAATTGTCAAATCTGTATCCGATTATTATTTGGTCATTTCTAAAAGTATCAAGAGTTGCTAATCCTCCATTTGCATGAAAGGTCATCCAAGCGCCTTGCCTCATTCCGAACTTATCAATTTTATTTATTGTATCGGTTTGTGCTAAAACATATTGAATTCTATCACTACACTTTTCAATCATTTGATTATTAAACAACAAAGGTAAATTCTTATAGTCTGGAGAAACTTTAAAATTTAAAATAAATCCACATTTACCACAGCAAATTGACTGTTTCATTGTTATTGTTGTCATATATTCTCCAGTCTCTTTATCATGATAAGTTTCACTTTTCTCCATATAATCGTCATGGCAATTTAGCTCAAGTGTATCCTTATCGAGGTTCACAAATCCAATAAGTTTGTGGCAATCAAATTGTGCAAAAACTTGGATAGACAATGTATCCTGTTTAACTCCCTTTTCGATTAGGCAAGTATTCTCAAATCCATTTGCTATCGTAAATGAAAGATATTGAAAATCCAAAAGATTATCAGCAGAATTCTGTCCAAAACAAAATCCATTAAAAATAAACTGAAATATTAATATTGCGTTTAATCTATTCATTTTGTCATGTTGATTCTGTGTGGCCCCATTGCATAGAACGTTCAGCCATAAAGCATCGCAGCCGCTAAAGCTGCCGCACTGCAAAGAGCGGTGCGGCTAGACGTCGCCGGTGTCGATATCCCATGGACACAGGCGGCTGTGTGCTTTGATAGCTTGTTACCAGCTGGGCTTTATTCTGTTATCATTTCTTTTACTTTTTGTTCTAATACTTTTCTGTCTGGAAGATACAATTGGTATTTAGAAATAAAAATATTATTTGAAATCCCACCGATAGCATATTCCACAAGTATATCGTTCTTGTCAGCTCCAAGAACAATCCCAATAGGAGGATTATCCCCTTCTGTATTTTCCTCTGCTTTAAAATAATTCAGATACATATTCATCTGACCAATATCCTGATGTTTAACATGTTTTGTTTTTAAGTCGATAAGTACAAAACATTTCAAAATCCTATGATAAAAAACCAAGTCTACGTAATAATGGTCATTATCCAAGGTTATTCGGTATTGTCTGCCTACAAACGAAAAGCCTTTGCCCAATTCAAGTAAAAAAGTCTGAAGATTATCGATAATACGCTGCTCTAATTTACTTTCTGTCATTCTATGTTCTGCTGGGATTTGCAGAAACTCCAAAACATATGGGTCTTTTACAACATCTTTCGGTTCTGCAACTATTTGTCCTCGTTCCACTAACTTTAAAACACCTTCTTTGTCTTGACTTAATGCTAATCTTTCAAATAATGATGAACTAATTTGTCTTTTAAGCTCTCGTACGCTCCAATTCTCATTTATAGCTTGTTTTTCATAAAATCCTCTGGCTTTGTCATCCGAAACCCCCAATAATTCTGCATAATGAGTCCATGTTAATTTTCCAGTCACTGACTGGAAAATCTGATATTTGAGGTAAAACTGTCTCATTAAGTAGATGTTACTTTTGCTAAATCCCTTTCCAAACCTCGCCTTCAGGTCTTTTGCTAAATTGGTCAATAAGGCACTTCCATACTCAGCTTTTTCATTTCCATGTTGCTCATATTCTACGATAAACTTACCAATCTCCCAATTTGCTCTTAATAACTCATTATTAACAGCTTGAATTGCTTTTAGCCTGGCACTTTCAATTGTTACTCCAATAGTGTCGACTAGTTTTTGATATATCTCTGTTTTCTGTAACTTCTTATTCATTTCTCAAAAATACGAAATCAAATCAAGTAGCCTAAATATTTTGCAAAATGGTCTTTTTGCCTTGCTGGTAACTTTCATATAAACACATTGCATTTATGCGTCCTATATGTGAATTATTTTTTCATTGTATCTGCTTGTCTTAACGAAGATATAGAAAAATTTTTATATCTTGTTATGCCCAGATCCTGCCTTTACTTCCCGCACGTTTAGAATCCATTGGATGAACATAGACTGAATTTTGTTATTTTCACATCAACAGGGTTCTTTTTGGCTGGCCACAGAGAGTTGCACCTCATTTACTTGACTTTCTGCGAAAATTTTCGTAAATTGTTAGGCATTCATATAAAAATGGAGACTTACATTAAATGATAAACCAGTTGCCAAAAAGAATTGCAATTGTTGGAATAGAGAAAAATGCCGGACGTACCACACTGGCCAGTAGTTTTTTCTTAACAGGAATGCCTGGGGTATTTGTGGATTGTGACATGAATTCCCATCAAATTTTCCAGCAGTTGCCATCTGGCCATGTGGGCGAAACACCCTTTACAGGTACACCATATGCAGAGATTGATACTGCTAAATGCAACGGTTGCATGATGTGTGTTCATAATTGCCGGTATAAGGCCATTTTTGTTAACCCAGAGGGAATGCCTGAAATAGACCATTACAGCTGTGAGGCCTGCTTTGCCTGCCAGAGAGTTTGTAAAGAAAATGCCGTAAAAGAAACTATCTGTTCCGGCGGGAAATGGCTTTCGGCTTACGCCGGAGATTCCATACTTGTAGGAGCAAAACTAACATCAAAGGAAAAAAACAATGCTGATTACATTTTTCAGCTGGCAGAGAAAGCCTCTGAAATTGCTTTAAAAACAGATAAATCATATGTTATTATTGATGGCCCCGCAGGAGAGTACTTACCTGTTTTGGCTGCCATTACCGGTGCCTCCAGGGCAATAATTGTTGCAGCGCCTACATGGAATACTTTTGAAAGGTTTAATACCATTATCAACATTGTTAATAGCCTTAAAATTTCGGCATCTCTCATTATAAACAAGGCAGATATGAACAACATGATTACCCATCAACTAAAAGCACGCGCCCTAAAAAATAACATCCATCTTTTGGCTGAAATTCCTTATGATATTAACATGCAACAAAACTCTGCATTAAAAGCCCAAACCACCGGGCGCAATAAATCCCTTGATGCCATGAAAGAAATGTGGGAGAGTATTCTGGCTGATGTTGCCTTATCTTAACTACTGATTCATCCGCCCATAGAGGAAAGCACGGGCAGATGTCCAGCCACGTTTTACCGTTGCTGTGGAAATATCAAGTGCTTTTGCAGTTTCTTCAATCGTCATTCCTGCAAAAAACCTGCACTCTACAATAGATACTTTTCTTTTATCAAGCTTTTCAAGTTCATGAAGGGCTACATCAAGATCAATAATTTGAAGCGCTGCTTTTTGAGGAATATCCAGGTACATATCTTCGAGTGATACCGGCTCTTCTTTACCACCACGCTTATCGGCATTCTTCTTCCGTGCATGATCCACCAGCAAAAAACGCATAGCCCTGGCAGCTATGGCAAAGAAATGATTACGGCTCTCCCAATCAGTTTCGTTTCCAATTAGTTTTATGTATGCTTCATGTACCAGCGACGTGGTGTTAAGTGTCTGATTTGGATTTTGTTTGATGCGTATCCGGTGGGCCATTATCCGCAACTGATCATACACAAGGGGATAAACTTTATCAAAAGCCTGCTTGTCTCCTTTGTGCGCTGAAACCAATAAATGGGTAATTTCCTCCATACTTCATCAAGATTTTCTCCTAAATTAACAAAAAAAAGTAACACGCGAATTTTATTCCAAAAAGTTATTCAGATTCCAGCAATTAGGATTTTAAGGTCTTTTTACCGTTCATTATCGTACACCACTGTTCATCTCTGTACGATAATTTGAATATCAGAACTCAATACAATTGTCTTATATGTTTGTTATTTAGGTTTTTACGTAATTTGGCACGGCTTGTGATAAAAATGTAACCAAAGCATGAAATAATAAAACATTAAAAATATAAGCCATGAAAACAAATACCAACATCAGCACCAAATTAACCGCTACCATTTTCGCCATATTCTTTTCAGGGATGATCGTCTTTGCACAGGAAAGTTTCAACAAAAACCTTCTGGCGCAGCTAACAAGCACAGAACTAACAAGCATGGAGTTTACAGGAGTAGAAGCTGCTGTATTTGAAGCTGAATTGCCGGTAGAAGACTGGATGCTTGAAACAAATGCATGGTCTGCCTCAATTGAAACCCCTTTCAATGATATGAATGAAGAATTAGAATTAGAAGTTGAGAACTGGATGGTAGAACCAGTGAAATTTGAAAATTCAATTGCTGAGCCTAAGGATGAAGCTCTTATTATTGAGGATTGGATGATTAATAGCACCTCGTGGAAAAAATAAGTAGTGCTTACGAGCATTCCTACCTCTTTGCTAATTCAAATTGTGTTTTTTATAAACCACCCGTACGCTCTAATAGAAAACAAGTAGTATCTTATCCAAACAAAATTTTAAAAAGCAGGCCCGGTGCCTGCTTTTTTGTTTTACCATAATTTTAATCTCTCTAAATTAGCGCCAGACCATATTGACATACATTTGTATTATTCTGGAATATTCAGGTAAACCTTTTACTAAATTTTTTGTTTTTAAATTGTAATCAGCTGTATAAAAGCAACATGATAATTTACTTATAATTATTATCATGCCATTTCTATGTTGTTATTCTTGTTAAAGAATAATTTTGGCACGGTAAATGTAATTTTACACATAGAAATATATTTATATATTTGTTCTCCAAAATGGAATATTTGCTAAATTAAGAATAATAAAAATGGAAAAATTTGTTAAAAAGTATTTGTTAAGTGTTGTCATTGCTTCGGCATTTATACTCCCGCTGTCTGCCCAAACTATGGGAGACGCCATCACCGCTTACAATGAAGGTGCATCATTATTAAAAACAGAGCCCCAAAAAGCAATTGAATCACTGCAAAAAAGCATTGAAATTAGCGAACAGGTAGGCCCCGAGGCAGCAGATACAAAGGAAATGGCACAGAACATGTTACCAAAAGCATATTATCAGTTGGGTGTAAATGCCTATCAGGCAAAAGATTATGAAGATGCTGCCGGTAAATTTATGAAGGCTGCAGAAATTGCTGAAAGCACCGGCGATACAGATGTGATGCTTAAAGCACAAAAAAATGCTGCACAGCTTTACAACTCCATAGGTGCCGCACAGTTGAAAAAAGAAAATTATGAGGCCGCAGCTGAATATTTTCAAAACGCTGTAGAAACTTATCCTACATTTTTCTCTGGTTACAATAACCTGCTGGCTGTATACTTTAAAACTGAAGATACTGATAATGCAGTTATTGTTGCTGACACAGCCATTTTATATGCCACACAGGGTAATGACACAAAAGAAGTGAGAGAATTTACAGATAAAATACAAAACCATCTTTTAAATCGTGCCAAACAGGCCAAACAACAAAAAGATTATAATGCTGTATTGGGCTTTACAGAAACTGCCTTAAAATATGATGAAGAATCAGTTGAGGCATATTACCTGCTGGCTGCTACCTACAATGAATTATCGCAGTGGCAAAAGGCTGAAGAGGCTGCTAACACTGCCATTGAACTGGAAGAAGATGTTGAAACAGAAGAGGCTGCTCTTTATTACGAACTTGGAAGAGCTTATGCCGGCATGGGAAATAAGGGTGAAGCCTGCAATGCTTTTACAAACGCCGCATACGGTAATTATAAAGCCAATGCAGAGTATCAGATGGAGCATATACTTGAATGTAATTAGTTTCTCTGATAAAGAAAATATATAATTTGAAAAACCCCGGTTTATAACAGCCGGGGTTTTTTATGCTATACATAGCCAAAATGACGCAACAAAAAGTAACAGCAGCGATTATTTTTAACTATACAAATATTGTATATAAAATTTGAATGGGGTCAGGTTATTCCGGCACAATCCGGTAAATGGTACCCGGGTTTTCAACAGCAACATAAATATATCCATCGTTACCCATTTTAACATCCCGCACCCTGCCGATATTTTTCAAAAGCTTTTCCTGGTTAACCACCCGGTTACCCACAAGTTTGCAACGATTTAAATATTTAAACCTTAATGAGCCTATCAGCACGTCACCTTCCCAACCCGGATATTTATCGCTGTTTACAAAGGTCATTCCGCTTGGGGCAATGGAGGGTACCCAAAAAATCACCGGTTGCTCCATGCCTTCTTTTTCCGTGATATTTGTGAAAGTTGTACCATTATAATTTATGCCGTAGGAAATTACCGGCCATCCGTAATTTAATCCGGGTTCTATCAGATTCAGTTCATCGCCTCCTCTTGGTCCGTGTTCGTGCGCCCATAGTTCGCCGGTTTTTGGGTTAATTTCCATGCCCTGCTGATTCCGATGACCATAAGAATAAATAGATTTCATGGCTCCGGCACTGTCAACAAAAGGATTATCATCTGGGATGGATCCATCATCGTGTAAACGGTGTACTTTACCACAATGGTTGTCGAGGCTTTGCGGATTCTGATCACGCCGGCCTCTATCCCCTACAGTAACATAAAGATATCCTTTATCATCAAATTCAATCCGGCTTCCGTAATGATGCCGTGTAGGAAGGTACGGGAGAGCCTCAAAAATTATTTCATTACCTGTAAGCTTGGTGCCATCTAATCTGGCACGCATGAGTACTGTAGTGGCAAGGGTTTTACCATTTTCTTCCTTGGCTTTTGAGTAGGTAAGGTAAACCCAATTATTTTCTTTGAAATCGGGATGCAGTTCAACGTCCAGTAATCCTCCCTGCCCCCTGTCAAGCACAGGCGGAACATTGGATATTTCAGTTAAATTATTTTCGGACGACCGATAAAATTTGCCATTTCTGTCGGTAATCAGCATATCACCGCCTGGTAAAAAAGCTATTCCCCAGGGCACATCTAAGCCCTCTACTACTTTCTCCAGTGAGATTGGGAAAAGATCTGTTTCAATCACTCCTGAAAAATCAGTATTCTCTTCCTCAAATTTATAAGCATTTACATTCTGAACACCTTCTTTAATATAATCGGCCATTTCACGAATTTCCTGATCAGTAAAGGTTTCGGCAAAACCAGGCATGCCATCATTTGGATAGCCAACTTTAATTGCTTTAAAAAGTTCTTCATCAGATTTGCCATATTTCCAGTCACGATCTACAAAAGCCTCAAGTTCAACACCATGACATCCGGCGCAATATTTTTGGTACTGTTGCGCCGGAGAAGAATAATCCGATAATCCGGCATTTACCGTTCCTGAAAAAGAAATATAAAGTATTAATGAAGCAAAAATTGCTGTTAGAATAAATAAGATAAGGTTTTTCATAAAATAAAGATGAGAAATGAATAATATTATTTAAAGATACAATCTTTTACCATCAAACTGGAAAATATCCTTTCGCAGAAACTAAGATTTGTATTATATTTATTCATTTAAAATAAGCATAAGCAATAGGACAAGTAAACATTATATTTCAGTAAATGTTTTATCTGGGAATATACCCTCTAGAATTAAAGATATATGGCAGAAAAGAATGATATGAAAGTATTGGTAACAGGAGGCAGCGGTTATGTAGCCTCCTGGATAGTAAAAAAACTCCTGGATAAAGGGGTTGATGTGAACACCACTGTTCGAAACCTAGAAAGTCTGGGTAAATTTGCACACTTAAGAAAAATTGGGAATGAAGCTCCCGGACACCTTGAAATATTTGAAGCTGATTTATTAAAAGAAGGAAGTTTTGGACCTGCAATGGAGGGATGTAATATTGTGATACACACTGCTTCCCCATTTATTATCGGTAAAATTAAAAACCCTTATAAAAGTCTTGTCAATCCGGCATTGGAAGGCACCGAAAATGTGTTAAGTACAGTGAACAAAACCCTCTCAGTAAAAAGAGTTGTCCTCACCTCAAGTGTGGTGGCTGTTTATGGGGATAATATTGATATATCTCAGGCAGATGAAGGCGTGTTTAATGAAGAACACTGGAACACCACCAGCACACCTGAAACACAACCATATCCTTATTCCAAAACAGTAGCAGAACAAAGGGCCTGGGAAATGGCTGCAAATAGCGACCGTTGGGATATGGTGGCAATTAATCCCGGGTTTATAATTGGCCCTTCGTTAACCATCAGGAATGACTCTACCAGCATAAACCTGATGATACAACTTGCAGATGGCACTTTTAAAATGGGAACTCCTGCTGTGTACAATGGTGTTGTTGATGTACGAAATGTAGCTGACGCTCATCTGGAAGCAGCCTTCAGACCCCAGGCAAACGGAAGGTATATTTTGGTAAATGAAGTTATGAGTTTTCTTGAAATTGCCCATGTTTTGCGAAAGAAATATGGTAAAAAATTAAGATTGCCCAAAAAAGAACTTCCGAAATGGCTTGTTATGCTCATGGGACCTCTACAGGGGATAAAGCGCAGCTATGTGAAGAATAATATAGGTATACCCATCGCTTTTGATAACAGCCGAAGCAAACAGGATTTAGATATTAATTATATTTCCCTGGAGCAAACCATCATTGACCATGCCGAACAGTTACTTTCAGACAACCACATAGATATCGGGGGAAGATAGCTCCAGATAAAGGAACTATCCTCCCACAGATACCTGCACTCTGACATTTAACTATTTTAATTGCGCTCAACCAGGAAAGTGGTTGTGTAAACGATATCAGCGTTTTGATCAATGGAAATAAAATAAATACCCGGATTCATGCCTTTAAGTGAAATGGTATTTTCAGCGTTTTTTAACAACCCTGTTTTCACTAACCGGCTTGATCCGTCTATGATTGAATAATTTGCCTGAAGTGGTGAATTTATATTTATATGCAGGGTTTCAGAGGCTGGATTTGGGAATATTTTCACAGGGATATCCTTATTTGCGCTTCTCAATCCCGTGCCTTTCATAAATAAAGCTTCAACCTGGATGTCTTTGGTCATTACAACATGAATTACAGAATCTTTAGAATTAATATCTCCTGTCCATTCAAGAAATGAACCTGAAGGTTGTGGCACTGCTTCAAGGGTTACCATGGCTCCTTCACTATAGGAGGCAGCCTGCGGGTATTTTATAATACTGCCATCTGTTGCAGTGGCCTCCAGTTTGTAGGTAATCCTTTGTTGCCCTTTAAATTCAAGGCTATCGATAAAATCAGCCAGTTCTTTACCCATCATTTGATGTTCGGCACGTGTGGGATGTTTATCAATATCAAACGAATATTTAAAATATGCAGCCTTGTATTGCTCTCCCCTTAACTCTTCAGCAATTTGTTGGCTAAGTGCGTAAGAATCATTTGGAATATTACCCGGAGCAATTACAATCTGAGTTGACTCCTTGCCATGTTTGTCTGCAATTGTTTTAATTATTTCTTTGTATGAAGTCTTCCAGTTTTCAGGATCGTCCAGAGGTTCTCCTGCACCAAATGCATCATTAATTCCAAGAGCAAAAACCACAACATCAGGAGTGAAACGGCTAAAATCCCATGAAGTATAAGTATTCCCATTTTCATTGCTGGGATTCAACTTATCAAAAGTGGTTTGCAAACCAGTAGTCTGGCTTTGATACCATCCTGTATTATCTTTTACCGCAAGCCCTCCGATGCCATTATTGTGAATTTCAGCATCAAGAATTCGTGCTGCAACATTGGCATAGGAAAAATAGCCATTATTCTGACCACAATTGCCATCATCTCCCAGACAATCTCCTCCAACTCCCTCAGTAAAAGAATCTCCGTAAAACGATATTTTTAATTTATGATCGCGCGGTATGGGCAAAACTCCTTTCCCGTCGTCAAGCAACAGGCCATTAAACTGTAATCCGAAAGCTCCTGCCCCGGGTCCTTCCATTTTGTATATTTTTAGCAAATGGACACTATCGCTTAAGCCAGTGGCAATGGTAAAAGTGTCTGTAGCATTGGTTGCAATGCTATAGGATACCGTATCTTCATTCACCATAAAAAATACATCCTGGGCAGACTTGCTATTAATATCTGTGAGTATTACTTTGGCAGATGTTCCTTCGAAGTATGTTTCCACTCCACTTCCTGCGTAATAAAAAACAGTACCGGCTTCATCACTTCTGTCAACCCTACCCTGATAAAAATAATGGTAATTGAATGGATCTTTTGCATAATATGTATCCACAGCAGCTTTACCAAGCGTATGCAGATATCCATATAAAGCCATTTTCCCACGCATTGTCTGCTGGGGTGTAAATTCATTATGCGCCCATACATAACGTGTATTATAG